>CAIOJG010000088.1 GCA_903858555.1 Candidatus Magasanikiibacteriota bacterium | reverse complement strand
GTTTTTGGAAATACATTTTGCGATCTTTTATAATGATTGCTGCCGGTACAATAATTTGTCTAAAATGAAATTGTTTTTCTAAATGATGTTTTACTTTTAAAAGCGCCTTTCCTCGTTGACTAACCATGTTTTTTTCTGAGACTGTAAGTTCAGCAAAATTCTTTTTGAGTGGTGGGTAGTAAAATATCGAGTCGTATCCTAAACCGTTTACTGAATCGGACGTTTCAGCTTTACTGATGAGACCTTGTACTTCGTCATGAAATACATTGAAAGAATCATTTTTTGGATCATACAAACAGGCAGAAAGTTGAAAATGAGCAGTTCGTTTTTTAGTTGGTACGTTTTTTAAAGCAGTAAGAATTTTCTGATTACGAACTTTAGCGGTTGGCCCAAATCGTTTCGCTTTCACGCCTGGTAAATTATTCATGGCATGAACATAAAAAGCAGTATCTTCGCTAAGTGTTAATAGCCCACTTTTTTTGGCGTAAAATTTAGCTTTTACCAAAGCGTTTTCCCAAGTGGTGCTATGTGGTTCTTCCACATCGTATTTATCCAGACCAATCTGTTTTAAATTTACAAAGTTGTAATGGAGATCGCTAAAGAAGTTCACGATTTCGTGAAACTTTCCTTCGTTAGTGGTGGCGATCAAGATTTTTTCCATGTTAATTATTATTTCTAAATTTTGAACTTTTGTATATCTCTTGTTTGTATGGATTTAAACGGACGATTTTAATTTTAGGAAAAGTTTTTTCTAAATCTTCGGTAAAAACTTTTTGATCATAGCCCAGGGCGATGATGTCTGGTTCTTCGTCACGGATTATTTGGTATTTATCGCCAGCGTTTCCTAAAATAACTTTATCGGCAATATTTAAATCAGAAATGTTTTTTACTCTTACTTCTTCGCTATTTATTAATTCAATATTTTTTACTTTATCGACGGTGCTGTCGCGAGCGACGATTACTATTAGCTCGTCCCCTAGTTTCTTTGCTTCGTTAAAAACAAATAGATGTCCAGGATGTAAAATATCAAACGTTCCAAAAACCATTACTTTCGTCATATTTATTTTTCGGGTCGCATCGTTGGGAATAAAATTACTTCTTTGAGGTTGTCCGCATCAACCAATAGTTTTATCAAGCGATCAATGCCCATGCCTAGTCCACCAGTTGGGGGCATACCGTGTTTGAGTGCTTCTATAAAATCTTCATCGTATGGCATGCTCTCGTCATCACCGGCTGCTTCCAAACGGGTTTGTTCTTTGAAACGTTCTTCTTGGTCGAGCGGATCATTGAGCTCAGAGAAAGCGTTGCAAAGTTCGTTACCGCCAACACATAAAAGTTGGAAACGTTCCACGTAGCGTGGATCATCGGCGCGTTTTTTTGCCAGCGGTGAAAGTTCTACTGGGTGGTCAATCATGAAAATCGGATTGACGATATATGGTCGAGCGTAAACTTTATAAATTTCATCAATCAATTTTCCGCGGCCAGTGCCGGGTTTGATGTCATTAACTTTTAGTTCGATCGCTTTTTTGTACATTGATTCATCATCAGGATAATCTTCGATATCAATTTTAGCGTATTGTTTTATCAAGTCGCGCATTGTAATGCGTGGATAAGGACCGGTAAAATCTACTTCTTGTCCGCCGATGCTTAGTTTCAAATCTTTGCCAGCCGCTTTTATCAAGCGTGGTAAATAATCTTCTACCATATCCATCAACATGGTGTAATCGGCGTAGGCCCAGTAAAATTCAATCTGAGTGAATTCCGGATTATGATTGTTGTCTATCCCTTCGTTGCGGAAACATTTAGCAATTTCATAAACTTTTTCAAAACCACCGACAATCAATCTTTTCAAATATAATTCCGGAGCAATGCGTAAATACAAAGGAATGTCTAAAGCATTGTGGTGAGTTTTAAATGGTTTGGCTAAAGCACCGCCGTATAAAGTCTGCAATACCGGAGTTTCTACTTCGTAAAAACCTTTGCTGTCAAAATAATTGCGCAATTCACGAACAACATTGGAACGAATCTTGGCGATCTCCATGGATTGATCGTTGCTGAGTAAATCCAAATAGCGGCGACGATAGCGTTGTTCAATATCGGTCAGGCCGTGGAATTTTTCTGGTAACGGTAAAAGCGCTTTAGATAAAATTTTATAATCTTTTACCAAAATAGAAGTTTCGCCGGCATGAGTAACAAAAATATTTCCGGATACCCAGATAAAATCTCCCAAATCAAAATTTTTAACAAAAAATTTATATTTTTCTTTGCCGATTTCTTTTTCGGAAATCGCCAATTGCATTTTGGCGGAAGCGTCTTTGAGTTGAGCAAAACAAAGCTTGCCCATATCACGTATCGCGACTAGACGGCCAGAAGATTCGACAGCAGTATCGACCGCCATCGCTTTGGCATCAACCAAATTAGCCCCCTTTTCGCTTTTGGCGGGATAGGCTTCAATACCGTTGGCTTTTAGGTTGTTTAGACGTCCCAGACGCGCTTGATATTCCTCAATTTCTTCAATCATAGAATTTATTATAAGACGCAATGATTGTACCTGTTTTTGGCTAAAATGTCAAAAAATCTCCCGGTTTTGCCGAGAGACTCTTTTGGGGAGGTTATTTGATGTCGATTATCTCGTAAATATTCTTCCCAGCCGGGGTGGAAACTTCCACCTTTTCCTTTACTTTTCGGTTTAAAAAGGCTTGTCCTAGCGGAGATTCGTTGGAAATCATGCCTTTCGCTGGATCGGCTTCTTGAGCCCCGACGATGGTATAGTCTTTGGTCTTGCCATTTACTTTTACGGACACGGTACAGCCGATCATTACTTTATCCATGTCTTTGGTTTTGTGGATGATTTGCGCGTTTTGGATCAGGTTTTCCAATTCTTTGGCGCGGCCTTGGGTCCAAGACATGTCTTCGCGAGCCTGGTGGTACTCGGCATTTTCGGAAAGATCACCTTGTTGTTTGGCTTCATCGATACGTTTGGCGATATCAGGGATAGTTTTGTTGTAAATGGTTTCTAGTTCAATCTTTAGATTCTCTAGACTACTTTCGGATACATATTGGATGTTGCTCATACTTGCTACCTCCTGGAGGCTTTTATTAAATAAAACAAACTCGGACAGAGTTTTTAGTTCGTCTATGATAACAGAACTTAGTTTAATGTGTCAAATATTTTTTTCCCCACCAGCTCAAAAAGTCGCGCGCGATTGGCATACTCACGACCGAGCCTTCACCGCCGGCCTCTATTAAAACTGTAACTTCAATTTGTGGTTTTTCGTATGGGGCAAAAGCCGTGAACCAAGCGTGCTCTGGTTGTTTGCTGTTCCACTGAGCGGTACCGGTTTTTCCGGCTGAGGTAAATGGTAAGGTTTGTAAAAGTTTACAACTACCACTCAAAACACACTCGCGCATACCTTGACGAACGATGTCGATGGTTTTGGCTGAGACGACGTTTGTTTTTGTTGGTGGAAAATCTAAAGTAGTGGTAGCGGTATCGCTGACCAACTCTTTCGCGACGTGTGGTTTTACAATTGTTCCCCAGTTGGCAAAAGCAGATGTCCAAACCGCGGCTTGAATTGGAGTTACCAAAAGATCACCTTGGCCGATAGAAAGATTATAAGTATCACCGACATACCACGGTTCGCCTTTGGTTTTCATTTTCCAAGCAGCGCTTGGTAAAAATCCCGTATTTTCACTTGGTAAATCAATGCCGGTTTTTTGACCCAAATTAAAACGATAAAAATATTCTAGCATTTTATCCAGTCCTAAACCAACAAAATTTTTGAAACCACCGCCGATATAATAAAAGAAAGTGTTGATGGACCAGGCTAGGGCTTTGGTAACATTAGTGATACCATGGCCACCGACTTTCCAATCTTTAAAAATCCATTTGCCAACGTGTAATTCACCGGTACTCAAAACCGTAGTGTTGATGTCAATAATTTTTTCTTCAAGAGCAGCGGCGGCCATGACTGGTTTTACAATGGAACCGGAAGGAATACTGCCAGCGACAGAGCGATTGAATAGTGGTTGGTTGGGATCGTCGAGGTATTTTTGATAATTATCGGTAGTGATACCACCAGAAAAAAGATTGTTATTATAAGTTGGCCAGCTGACCATTGCGATCACTTCGCCGTTATTTGGGTCCATGGCAATCGCTGAAATACGATGTTCGCCATGAGTGGCCACAAAGTTTTTTACTAGCTGTTCCATCTTATTCTGCGCCTCTTCATCTATTGTTAAATACAGATTGTTTCCCGGTGTTGGTGGATCTTGTGAGACCACATCTTGTTCTTGACCGGCGGCATTGATTTCAATTTTTTTCGTTCCATATGTCCCGCGTAGTTGTTGTTCATAAATTTTTTCTACACCACTTTTTCCAATGTTATCGGAGACCAAATATCCTTGATCGCGATTGTTTTGATATTCATCATCGTTTAAACGCCCTAAGTATCCCAAGATATGAGACAAACTTACAGTCGAGCTCGCCGATTCCGGATTGTTGGAAAAAATATAATTGCGTTTGGTACCACCCTCGATCAAAACACCGGGTAAATTTACACTTTCAATATATATTTTTATGGAAGTGTCATAGTCCAAGTTGTCTTTGATTATCAAAGATTCGTAACTATAATTTTTATATTTTGCTAAAATAGAATTGATGGTATCTTCCGGTACTAAAGAAAGTTCAGAAAGTCTTTTTATTACTTCTTGGCGTTTGGTAGGGTCGGTAGGTAAATCTTGTGGGATGATGGACAGCGAAAAATCCGGCACGTTTTGCACCAGCTGTTTACCAAAACGATCAAAAATAATCCCGCGCTCAGCCACAATCGGACGGATGCGTAAACGATTACTTTCGGAGAGATTTCTAAAGTATGAGCCGCGCAAAACTTGAGCGTAAAAACTCTTTCCCAATATTATGGATATACCGGCAAGAATAATAACTGCAAAAATACGCAGTTTTACGCCGCTCATACTTTTTCCAAGATATGAACGAGTGCCCGCCTGAGTGGTGTGCTTGCCGAGATTATTTTCTAAATTCAAATTTTCTTCTACCCAACTATGGTGAAATTTTTTGTCCAGTTTCCCCCACTGGTCGTTGGCTCCTTGCATTTCAAATGGATCTTGGCTCATATTATTTTACGGTGATATATTCCGGATGCAAACGTTTCACAAAGATCGATGAAATCAAATAAATAGCGCCTAAAATTAATGAATTCACGATTGCTTCAGCACTAAAAATTTTTAGTGAGTCTAATATATTTATAGTTGGTTGATTGTTAACGGACAGATTTGTCAGAAGTAGCAGGAGATAAATAAAACGATAAACAATGATAGTGAGCACACCGCTAAATAATACAATCGTCAATGAACGATTGGTAAAAATATTTAGCAGCAACCAATTTATAAAAAGAAGTGCGGCAATCTGAGACACACTTTGCAAACCAAATGGTGTAGGATTAAAAAGATCCGCCAGCAGCAACGCGTAAATTGCCCACCAAAAATTATTTTGACGTGGATTGACAATCACAACCCAAACAAAAAATAACATTAAAATATTTACCAGATTTAGATAGTTATTAAAATTTGTGCGCCAAAGTATATGCACTAAGACCAAGAGGTTGGCAGCTAAAAATAATAAAATAAATTTAATTATTTTTTTTAT
>CAIOJG010000087.1 GCA_903858555.1 Candidatus Magasanikiibacteriota bacterium | reverse complement strand
GGCTTCTTCTTCAGAAACATTCTCAGGGGTTGAACGAGACGTTATTTCTCGTTCCCGATCATTTCGTGTTCGTGGAGCTTCTACAACTACCATACTTTACAATTTAGAAATCAGTCCTAAAATATGCTGTATTTTGCGCTTATCTTTATGAAGTTGACGGTTCTTTAATATATTTTGCTGTTTTTTTTCGGCCTTATCCAATTCAATATTCATTTCAGAAACAATCCCCAAAATAGCCTGCTTTTGTTTTTTAGTAAATATCATAAAAATTGACACTTTTGGGTATTTTTCAATGTTTATAATATCACGATTAACACATTAAAACAAATTATTTTTTACTTGATGTTTTCCATAAATTTTCAAAAATTCCCTTAAACGCTTTAGCAATAATATCATTTTTAATGATAACGCCAGATGGTTTTATTTTATCAAAAGCAATAATTGAAATTTTGGAATCATATATATTTATTTCGATGCCAAGATCTTTGAACAAATCTATGAATCTCATATCACGCAAAAGTGCTTTAGCACGAACTATATCTCTTTTCCCGGTAATGGAATTTTTAGGAAGCAGACTTTTTACACGTACTCCGTGCTTAACGCGATTAGGAAAATATTCATTTTCCAAAAAATTATTTAAAGCATCATACGCTTTGTCATAATCTGTAATTGCATAGATTAATTTTTCTTTATTATCACGCCAACTGTCAGAGTACAGTGTTTTCACACCTTCCAAACCTTCAAAATATCTAATATCAGAATATAGTGTTGTTGTTTGTTTTTTTTGATCTTGCAACCAATCTTTTATTTCTAAAGTTTCCCTAGACACATCGGCTATTTGCCTTTTTGCCCAATCTTCATAACCGCCAACATTAAGCGGTTGAAAAAATGCGCCACCTTCTTTATTAATTTTAGTTAATAAACCCTTTGCCAAAAGATTTTCTACCGTATGATACAACGCGGTACGATTTATCAAAGTTTCTTTAGCAATTTTGCTAATAGGTGCTTCACCTATTTTATACAGTGCACCAAGCACTCGTTTTTCTTTTTGATTTAGTATTTCCATATGACTAAACCATACCATAAGTTGTCAACTTGTGTCAACAGTTTTACATAAATTATATTTCTTGATATATTCATTTATTAGCCTGATTTTGACTTCCTCATTATTCAATCTGTCTAGGCTGAATAATGAGGAGGCCAGAACAACTGGTATCTTCCTCTTGCCGTTCTTGGCAAGTGAATTTCCCTCAACGGGAATTGGAGAGCGCTATGCAGAACTTTGACTGGGCTAAATCATTTGCAGCAACCAAGAATCGTTTCTCGACAGCCATTCACGAAACCCCAGATATTCCAATGCATCTCAAGCGTCACATGAAAGAATGTCTTGATCGGTGCGATGTCATTCCAATTGACGACACCGAACTGCCTGCTGATTTTGTAGCACACTTCGTGACTCCGTTTCGGCAGTGCCCTACCAGGGGGATCGTTCATGGACCAGTCACTTGGCTGCATCAAGACGGCCGGGTGATTCTCTGGATGCCAATTCCGGTTTTGAGGACTGAGATGCGAACGGTCGATGAACAACGGGATATTTTGGCACGAATTCGTGCTGACCTCAAATTGCCCAAAGGTCTACTGGAATCGTTTGGCACGCTCGAAGATCATTTGAGCCTCGCCGCAGCGTTTCGCTGGTCTTACGACCGGGAGATTAATCTTCATGGGATGCAAGCTCGGACCGACAGTGTGAATGAAGGTGGGCGCCGCGGGCATATTGGGAGGAACGTCATGCTGAACAAACCAGGAGCACGGTGGATGGATGACAGCGCCACCCACACGATTGTGATTCCGTTCGGGGAAATCAGGTTTTCTTAACGTGGCAAATTCTACGGAAACGTGGAGGTTGCCCTTTTCTGCAGAGGCTTCGGTGTTGATTCACCGAAGCCTCTTCTCGTTTAATTGAAAAAATAATTTAATTCATTATGAAATGATAAAAAAATAACTTACTTAAAGTAAATTATTTTTAGTGCTCAGAGCGGGACTCGAACCCGCATACCTTTCGGTGCAACATTTTAAGTGTTGTGCGTATACCATTCCGCCATCTGAGCATTTTTATTTTTTCTTTCTATTTCTTCCTCGGTGGGTTGGTTTCAGACTATGACAATTTGGACACAATACCCTTAAATTTTCCAAACGATTATCATGTCTATCACCATTTATATGGTCAAGTTCAAGCGGTAAATAACCATCTGGTGTTTTTTTCGCCCAACCACACTCTTCACATTTTGGAAATTTTAATTTAGCGGTAAAAAGTCTTTTCTTCAATTTAAAACTTTGAAAATTACTACCATTTACCAAAATTTTTTCCAATGAACGTCTTGGTTTTCCTATTCCGATCATCCCAACATTCCATCCCCTCCCTTTAAAATGCTCGATACTAAAATTATTTTCAGCAATGTATTGTTTTAATTGTTCATAATTACCACCAGCTTCACGTAAACCAAGCTTGGATAAAACTTTGCGATAACTAAAAGAACTTTCTACAGCATCTTTTAATTGTTTTGTTGTCCAACTCCTTTTTCTCATATTGAATATATTTTACCATAATGGTAAACAAAAATCAATATGTATTCTTAGATGACTACCGCCAAAGACTAAAACACTTTCCTCCATAAAGCTGCGAACAGAAACGCATGTATTAATGGGCGAATCAAATTTAGAAAAAGAGATTCCTAGATAAAATATTATAGAGGAACCAGAGAGAGAAATTTTCAGAATCCGATCCGATTGATACATCAATTCTGTCGCAACTTTATAGAGAAAAGTTGTGTCCATTGTAATTTTATTTCCTCACTCTGTCAAGTATATAGAAGTGTATAAGATTTTCCTATTTTATACCTTTATTTCTTCACTGCCAGCACTCCAATTTACCCAACGCGCGGCCGTAAAAAGATAATCACTGAGACGATTTAAATACTTGTACAATTCCGGTCGCACTTCTTTTTCTTTGCCTAAAGTTACCAAAGCGCGCTCACTGCGACGACAGACGGCGCGAGCCTGATGCAACACTGCCCCTGATACACTACCACCCGGTAAAATAAAATTTTTCAATTCCGGTAATTGCTCAGATAAAGAATCAATATTACTTTCCAATTCTTCAATTTCCAAATCACCAACTTTTTCTACTTTAGAATGAAATTGAGTTTGGATAGAAGCCAACTCTGCGCCAACTTTAAAAAGATCCCGCTGAATTTTTTGTAAAAATTCCGCCGGCTCATCACCCCACAAATGTGCAACCACTTCACCAATCGTAGAATTTAATTCATCTACTTCGCCCACGACTTGCAACGTGATACAGTCTTTAGTAACACGTACACCTCCGAGCAATGACGTCTCCCCTTGGTCTCCAGTTTTAGTGTATATTTTCATCATAGATTTTTATCCTAACAAAATCTTATTTAAAAAGCAAATATAAATCAAAATCCCACCCCGACATACCTACCGTTTAAAGTAGACAATACCGAGATGGGATCCACTACAAGCTTTGTTTAGCTACAGCCAGTTGTACTTCCGCAATTCAGACATTTGTAACAACTTCCGTTTCGAATCGTAATGTGGCCACAGGTTGGGCAAGGAGGAGCATCGCCCATCATTCCAGCCAACATCTGTTCTGCGCCAGACAATGCGGTATTTACTGCTTTGTTTGTCTCTGTTTTTATTTCCATCTGGACTTGCACATCTTCTACTTCGACAGCGGCATCTTCAAAATCTAAAGTTTGTTGACCTTGAGATTTATCAAAAAATTGTTCCAATTGATGGGCGCGATTTTTTTGAATTCCGTTTGGTTTCACCTGAACAAAATCGGTGCGTCCCAAATATTCCATTCCCAACAAGCGGAAAACAAAATCAATAATAGAAGTACAAGATTTAATATTTGGATGATCGGTCATGCCAGCTGGTTCAAAGCGGGTGAAAGTAAATTTGTCGACATATTCTTCGAGCGGTACGCCGTGTTGCAAACCGGTCGAAATAGAAATCGCAAATAAATTTAACAAACTTCTGAATGCCGCGCCTTCGCGATACATATCGATAAACACTTCACCCAAACGTCCATCTGGATATTCACCAGTGCGGACAAAAATTTTCTGTCCCGCAATTTTGGCTTTGATAGTGATACCACTACGTTTATATGGAAGACGACGTTGTTCGCCGTGGATATAAATTTTTGTACCTTGGTTACTGCCGTCATGCGCATAATTAATTTGCGCTTTATCTTCTTCTACCAACTGATTCACCACACTCTTATTATCACTACTTAGAGAAAAAGTTTTAGTGATAGTTTCAGAAATTGTTTCTACTTTTTCTTCAAGTTTTATTTCTTCTTTCACTTCATCTTTTTTAGAATCAGATTTAGAAGCCAAAGGTTGAGACATCTTGCAACCATCACGATAAATAGCGTTGGCTTTGAGCGCCAATTTCCACGATGCCATGTAGGCAATCTTCACATCTTCCACAGTGGCCTCATTTGGCATGTTGATAGTTTTGGAAATAGCACCAGACAAGAAAGGTTGTACCGCGGCCATCATACGGATGTGGCCTAAATAATGGATGAAGCGTTTTCCTTTTTTACCATTTTTATTGGCGGTATCAAATACTTTGTAATGTTCAGTTTTCAAATGTGGAGCGCCTTCGATAGCCATGGCACCACAAACAAATTCGTTGGCAATTTCGAGTTCATCATCATTGAAACCAATTGCTTTGAGGAAGTTGAAATTTGGATCTAAATATTGTTCACTACTGAAACCAAGACGAGCCATAGTTTCTTCTCCCAAAGTCCAGTTGTTGAAAACAAACTGAAGTTCAAAAGCACTGAGCAATGATTTTTCGATATTTTCTAAATCGGCAGGAGTCAATCCTTTGGCAATCAAAGTTTGATGATTGATAGCTGGTGCACCTACCAAAGTAGCGTGGCCTTTCAAATAATTTACAATATCAATTACATCACTCTCATTGTAACCCAAAGTTTTCAAAGCCACCGGTACTGATTCGTTGACAATTTTGAAGTACCCACCACCAGCCAATTTTTTAAATTTCACTAACGAGAAATCTGGTTCTACACCGGTCGTAGCACAATCCATCAAAAGACCAATGGTACCGGTTGGCGCGAGCAAAGTAGTTTGCGCATTGCGGAAACCATATTTTTCACCCATTTCCAAAGTGCGATTCCAAGCTTCACGAGCCGCCACCAACAAATAAGCTGGGGCATACTGAGGATCGATACCAAGTGGTTTGATAGCAATATTTTCGTATTCATCTTCGTGTGCATTGAAAGCAGCGCGGCGATGATTGCGCATGACACGCAACATATGTTCACGATTTTCTGGATATCTTTGGAATGTCCCAAGGAAACTGGCCATCTCGGCCGAAGTCTCATAAGATTGAGCAGTCATCAAAGCCGTCACGGTACCAGCAAAAGCCAAAGCCTCTGGAGAATCATAAGCAATACCAGCCGTCATCAAGAGACTACCAATGTTGGCATATCCCAAACCAAGGGTACGGAATTCATAACTCATCTGAGCAATTTCTGCACTTGGGAATTGAGCCATTAAAACACTCAATTCAAGTACCACTGTCCAAACACGAGTAGTATATTTATAACCATCTACATCAAAAGTGGCGGTCTCTGGGTCGTAATAATGTGCCAAGTTGATAGAAGCCAAATTACAAGCAGTGTCATCCAAGAACATATACTCACTGCAAGGGTTACTACCATTGATGCGACCAGAAGCCGGACAAGTATGCCAATCATTGATATTGGTATCATATTGCACACCTGGGTCGGCACAGCGCCAAGCGGCATCTGCAATCTTGTCCCACAAATCACGTGCTTTCATTTTTTTAGCCACACCGCCATCAGTGCGATTGATCAATTCCCAACCATTATCTTTCACTACTGCTTCCATGAATTCTTGAGTGATGCGAATGGAGTTGTTGGAATTTTGTCCGGAAATTGTGAGGTAAGCTTCGCCTTCATAACCACCCTCATAACCTGCCGCAATCAAAGTCGCCACTTTTTGTTCTTCTTTTACTTTCCATTCAATAAAAGTTTCGACATCCGGATGATCAACATTTAAAATTACCATTTTGGCAGCGCGACGAGTAGTACCACCGGATTTGATTGCGCCCGCAGCACGATCTCCGATTTTCAACCAACTCATCAAACCACTGCTTTTGCCACCACCGGAAAGTTTTTCTCCATAACCACGCAAGTTGGAAAAATTGGTACCGGTACCAGAACCATATTTAAATAAACGCGCTTCACGTACCCACAAATCCATAATACCACCTTCATTTACCAAATCATCTTTGATAGATTGGATAAAACAAGCGTGTGGCTGAGGATGAGAATAAGAATCTTTTGATTTTACTAAAACACCATTATCTGGGTCGACATAATAATGACCTTGAGCTGGACCGTTGATACCATAAGCCCAGTATAAACCGGTGTTGAACCACTGTGGAGAGTTTGGCGCCACCATTTGATTGATCAACATGTAAACCAACTCCTCATAAAAAATTTGCGCGTCCAAAGCAGTCGCAAAATAACCATATTTTTCTCCCCAATAGCGCCAAGTACCAGCCAAACGATGAGCCACCTGCTTCATACTTTTTTCTGGGCCCATTTCTAGAGTACCATCGGCTTTCATTTTAGCTACACCATTTTCATCATACTGAGGCACGCCGGCTTTGCGAAAATATTTTTGAGCCAAAATATCGGTAGCTACTTGTGTCCACTGCTTTGGCACTTCTACATCGTGCATTTCAAAAATAACTTCGCCACTTGGTTGACGAATCACGGATGAACGCAATTCGTAATTGAACATATCAAAAGGACTCACGCCGTCTTTGGTATAGTGGCGTGGAAATTTCATTCCGTTGGCAGAATATTTAAATTCTTTATCAACTTTGAAGGTACGAGTCGCAGTAGTAGTCTGCATATTATAAAGGGATTATTGAAAATAAATTTTTTACTACTTGTCGTGTTCAAAGTTTAGTTTAAACACTACCTGTAGTAATCTAACTTTTCGTGAAGCTATTATACCACATCGTCAAATGGCTGCCAACCAATTGAGAATACGAGTTAAAAACAGTTTTTGAACAAGTTATCCACATGAGTTTTTTTGGCGCTGTCCAAATTGGACTTTACCTATTGTATTTAGTATAATAACCACTATATGTTAGAAGAAAATATTCAACCAAACCGACTGACCGACCCTCAAAATTCCACTGACGAGGTTATTCTTGAGGTTTCTTTGCGCCCAACGATGTTGGTAGACTTTGTAGGTCAAAATCAAATCAAGCAAAACCTCAATATTTCCATTCAGGCCGCTAAAAATCGCGAAGATGTATTAGAGCATATTTTACTTTATGGAAATCCAGGGCTAGGCAAGACTACTTTAGCCCATATTATCGCGCGTGAAATGAGCAGCAACATCAAAGTTGCTTCTGGACCGACTCTAGAAAAGGTTGGCGACCTCGCTGCCATTCTTTCTAATCTTCAAAAAGGTGATATTTTATTTATTGATGAAATTCATCGTCTCAACACAACGATTGCGGAAGTTTTGTATCCGGCTTTAGAAGAT
>CAIOJG010000086.1 GCA_903858555.1 Candidatus Magasanikiibacteriota bacterium | reverse complement strand
TTTTTAGCACTGTGTTTAGTACGACAGAAAACCAGGATGGAACCTTTGTGATCAGCCAACATCTTTTCGAGAAGTTGCAATTTCACATCACGGTTCACCATATAGAATTCTTGTTCAACCTGAGACGCAGCACTACCAGCTGGAGCCACTTCAATGCGCAAAGGCATAGAAAGATGAGCGGAAGCTAATTGAGCAATTGCCGGAGGCATAGTCGCAGAAAACAACATGATCTGTCTTTCTTTAGAGATAAGACCAAGAACTTGTTTAATCTGAGTAGCAAAACCAATATCAAACATGCGGTCAGCTTCATCCAATACACACACTTTGACGTTGTTTAATTTTAAATTGCCTTGTTTCAAATGGTCAACCAAACGACCTGGAGTCGCCACGATGATATTTGGGTTGCGGCGTAAAGCTGTAACCTGCATATACATAGAAGCACCACCGATCAAAACCGCAGTTTTGAGACCGTTGTTGCGAGAAATTTTTTGTAGAGTTTCAGCTACCTGTAAAGCCAACTCACGAGTTGGCAAAAGTACGAGACCTTGTCCGGTGCCGTTACTGAGGCGCTGTACCATTGGGATACCAAAGGCCAGGGTTTTACCTGTGCCGGTTTGGGCGATACCAATGACGTCCTTACCTTCCAAAGCGGCTGGAATAGACTGGTGCTGGATGGGAGTTGGACTGGTGAATTTAAGCTGTTCCAAGACCTGTAAGATCTTTGGGGAAATGCCTAAACTCTGAAAAGTGCCAGTATTTGGCTTTGTTTCTGGTTGTTTTGTAGTATTTGTCATGTTTTTTAAAAAAAAATCCCTTCACTAAGAATTGAAAGGACGTCAATAATTATTTGTGCAACTGCCATACTATAGCATAAAATAAGGGTTTTGTCAAGCCCCTATTGACAAAAAGCCCATCCTACGGTATTCTCTGGAGTTATTCGAACGAGAAAGAATAACCACTGGAGCAAAGTGCTTGGGTGGAGACAATGGCTCAGGGAGGTCAAATGTATGATCATTATTGGCGCATTCGAGATGCGGCCATACGACATGTGGTCGCAAATGATGGTTTGATGGGCTACAATGAAGCCCGTCATTTCCTGTCCAGTTTTCGTGGTAAGCCGCGTCCTCCGTTGGACAAAGTGGATCATGAACGTCGTCATCGCCACCCGGAACTCGTGTTCCCCCACAACATGGTCGCCCGGTACAAACGCTAGCGACCACAACCGCTCTTTTACGTCCAACAGGAGGCCTACAATGCCATCAAAAGTGACTGTGTACTGCAGCTTTCGTCCCAACGAATCAGCGGCTCAACCGGGCTGGTGGATTCAGAAAACAATCCGCTGGAAATTGCCGTTTCGCCTGAAGAAGGGGGACGAAGTCCTCTTCTCTGGCTGGGACTTGAAGGTCGATGAGATGGATTCCTTTGACGCCGAGAAAGGCACGTGCGACTTGATGGTCACCTCTGACTATATGTCGCCAATTGCCAGCTTGGTCAAGAAGCACGGCTGGAAAATGGGAGGCGACGACGTCGAGGGTTACGAAGAAGCGTTGGCAGCCTGGAGAAAAACCCTGGCGGAAAATCAGCGCACCTGACCCCTGACACTTTCTTCCAATCTTCCGAAATACGGTTGGAGGCATTGCTGGGAGCCGGTTTTACATTCAACCGCCCGCACATGCTTTAGAATATGAACAATCGTATTTTGAAGCGTCGGGCGGTTTTTTGTTTTTCCTCCTCCCCCACTTGATTTATTTCTCAATATAGTGTATAATCTTTTCATAACTTAAATTTCTAATCCTTTACATATGAATGGAGCCCTAAGAGCCCGTTTGGAACAGGCCAAAAAAAATACCAGAGTTGGTAAATACTTGGCTAAAACTACCAGACACCTTGGCAAAAAAATTGCTAAAATGTAATTCTAAAAATCCTCCTAGATTGGGAGGGTTTTTTGGTTTAACTGTAAAACAAAAATATGGATCACGGTAATGTAATCGTTCGTTTTGATAAAGTAAATTTTGAGTATACTGAAAATCGCCCTATCTTAGAGGAAGCGAGTTTTAGTGTGCGTGAAAATGCCAAGATCACTATCATGGGTCAAAACGGTGCTGGTAAAAGTACCATTTTTAAATTGATTACCGGTGAAATCAAACCAGAAAAAGGCCAAGTTTCTTTGGGAGCAAAAGCGACGATTGCGATTGGCTCACAGGTAATGAAACAAGAAAATTTGGATAAAACTGTGAAGGAATATTTTGAACAGGCTTTTGAAGAAAAAAAATACGATTTGGATAAACGCATCAAAGATGTTTTGGAAGTGGTGCATTTGACCGCGCCGATTGATAAAAAAATTCGTCAATATTCTGGCGGTCAGCAAGCGCGCTTGCTTTTGGCTTATGCTTTGATTCAGGAGCCGGATATTTTGTTGCTCGATGAGCCAACAAATAATTTGGACGCAGCTGGTATCGAACACCTCACTGAATTTTTGATCAACTATCCAAAAACTTGCTTAGTAATTTCCCACGATGCCAACTTTTTAAACTCTTTTACACACGGCGTTTTATATTTAGATTCTCATACCCATAAAATGGAACAGTATGTCGGCGACTACTATGTAGTGCTCGGAGAAATCGAAGCGCAGATTGAACGAGAACGAGCCAAAAACGCGCAGCTGAAAAAAAGTATTCAGGATAGAAAAGATAAAATAAACTTCTTTGCCAACAAAGGTGGTAAAATGAGAAAATTGGCTAGTAAGCTACGCGATCAGGTAGAAGAAGCCGAAGACGATATGGTGACTGAACGTCAAGAAGATAAAACTATTCGTGAATTTGATTTTAAAACACAGGACGATGTCGTGGGTCCGATGGTAGAAATTTCTTCGATTGGCGTGATGATCAATCACGAACCGGTGCGTAAAGTTTTATCCTCTCCGATTGCACTGCGCAAAAAACAACGCTTGCTAATCAAGGGTCCAAATGGTATTGGTAAAAGTACTTTCTTGGCCGCGCTCGCTGAGAATCGCGAAGAAGGTGCCAAAATAAATAAAGATATTCGCGTTGGTTATTACCGTCAGGATTTTTCTGGTTTGGATTTTGATAAAACCGGTTACGAAGCTTTGGCTGAGGTAATGGAAGATCCTTGGAACCAAGAAATCTATGCTACTGCCGCTCAATTTTTACTATCTTCGGAAACATTAAAAAACAAAGTCGGCGCTTTGTCTGAAGGTCAAAAAGGTTTACTCTGTTATGCTCGTTTTGTATTGCAGAAACCTGGACTTTTAATCATGGACGAACCTAC
>CAIOJG010000085.1 GCA_903858555.1 Candidatus Magasanikiibacteriota bacterium | reverse complement strand
TCAATCGGAATTGTCGGTTTACCAAATGTTGGAAAATCCACTTTGTTCAACGCTTTGACTCGTAGCAAACAAGCGCAAGCACAAAACTATCCATTTTGTACCATTGATCCAAACGTTGGTGTGGTTGAGGTGCCCGATGATCGTTTAGAAAAGTTAAGCACCTCTTCAAAATCTAAAAAAATAATTCCAACCATTATTGAATTTGTGGACATTGCCGGTTTGGTAAAAGGCGCTTCTGAAGGTCAGGGTTTAGGAAATAAATTTTTATCACATATTCGTGAAGTGGATGCTATCGCACAGGTGGTGCGTGCGTTTTCCGATGACAATGTGATTCATGTAAATAATAAAGTAGATCCAAAGGAAGATGCTGACGTGATAAATTTGGAATTAGCCTTGGCGGATTTGCAAACAGTTAGCAAGCGATTGGATAATGCTAAAAAATCGGCTAAAGGTGTGGCTGCTAAAGATTTTGCTAAACAGATTGAAATGTTGGAAAGAGTAAACGCGCAATTGCAAGAAGGAAAACCGGCACGTGCTTTGGAGTATGATGAAGAAGAAATTGTAATGATAAAAGAATTGCAGTTGCTCACTATGAAGCCGATGCTTTATGTTGTAAATGTAGACGAAGACTTGAGCGGTGGAAATAAATTTGTAGCTCCTGAAGGCAGTGAACAGATTGAAATTAGTGCTAAGCTGGAAGCGGAGTTGGCCGAATTGAGCAAAGAAGAAGCCAACGAATATTTAAAATCATTAGGAATGAATCAGACCGGTTTGGATAAATTAGTAACAGCTAGTTATAAACTTTTAAACTTGGTTACATATTTTACTTCTGGTGAAATGGAAACCCGTGCCTGGACAGTACGAAATGGATCCAAAGCCCCGGAAGCGGCCGGTGTAATTCATACCGATTTTGTGAAAGGATTCGTCAAAGCCGACGTGGTTGGCTGGGAAGATTTCGTAGAATTTCACGGCTGGAGCGGAATAAAAACAAGCGGTAAAATGCGTCTAGAAGGAAAAGATTATATTGTTAAAGATGGAGATGTAATATATTTCCACATAGCCTAATTACAAAGAACTAAGAAAAAATAAAACACCGACATAATTACCTTTAAGCGGGCTTATGCGCCCACAGGCGCATGCCTTTCTCCCTCGCTGGAGAAAAAAGCGCAAAGGTGGTTATGTCGGTGTTTTATTTTTGAAACTATTTTAAATTAACTTTGTTAAATTTTCCTAAATCTCCAAATTTCACGACCCACATGTTGCGTCTCTCTCCAATATAACAAATGTTTTTGATCCGGCAAAATAGACGCATTTTCAAACCCAAGTTTTTCAATCTCTTTTTCACAATCAATTTTCACCCATTCATTTTTCACATGAAAGCGTGGAATAATAAAAACAATTATTCCGTTTGGTTTTAAAACTTTGTACATTTCCGCAAAAGCCTTAGTGTAAAGATATTTTAATTCCGATGCTTGAGATTCAATGGCTGAAATCAATTCGTTCCCTCTCATTGGTTTTCCTAAAAATGGTTCAGCCACAATCGCGTCAATGGAGTTTTGTTTTATTCTCTTGGAGATTAGGGTGGCGTCGTATTGAAAAATATCAAGATTAAAATTATTGATATCTAGATTGTATCTGTCCAATAACCAAGTTACATTTTTTTGAGTATCATTGATAGCCACCTCTGAAGAATCTGACCCAATAATATTTTTATAACCCATCAACATCGCCTCTGTCACCACGGTGCCGGATCCGCAGAATGGATCATAAATAACAGAGTCTAGGGGTTGAGTGGCTAGATTTATCATCATCATCGCTAGTTTTGGGGGCAACATGCCACTTTCATCATCTCTTCCCGGCCGACCAAAATCCCGAGCAGAAAATTCATCGATAGATTGTATACCCTTGGTGGCAAACGCGATGTTATTTACGATAATAATATCAGCGCCTTTTTTTACTAAATTGTTATAAATTACAGTAGCGGTATTATTGGCTTCAATATATCTGGCAGAGCGGCCGAGATTTTTTAGTCTTTTCTTTGTTTCGATACCAAGTGATTTTGAATCATTGACCGAAAATTCAATTTTTCCTTCAGGTATATATTCATTTAGGCGATCGGCCAATTCAATAGGTGAATTTCGTACTACGCCAATAGGTTCACATATTTTTATGGTACCACCTAGTCGTTTTATGGTTTGGGCGGAATCTGGGAAATTAGTACTTTCCACGACTAATTTGTTTTCTGACTGAAAGCCTATGCTAAAGTCAAGATTTCTTGACTCAAAAAATGCTTTAATTTCAGCTAGAGACAATGTTGTTTCACGTCCTAAAATGAACAGTCGGCTATTTTTTTGGGATGGTAGTTGTTGCTTTGACGGTGGTAGTTGGTTCGACATAATAGAAAATATTTCTTGTTTCAATTGGTAAATTAATTATATTTT
>CAIOJG010000084.1 GCA_903858555.1 Candidatus Magasanikiibacteriota bacterium | reverse complement strand
TAACACAATCATCGCTGTCATCCCAATCCAGAGCCAAGCGGAAATCTTTTTTTCACGAGCGCTTTGATCTTGTAAAAATTTTTCACGCAGACTTAAAGATGTGGCGGTGATTTGTGTCTGTTCGGATGTTGGTCGGTTTATAGTTGGTGTTGGCTCTTCTGGTTTAGTCGGTTCGATTTGTGGTTTGGTCAAACGAATATTATTGATGACCAGACTCGGCATCTGTTTAAATTCGTGTTTCTTAGCGGCCGGTTTCTTTTTTTTGCCCCCTTTTTTGACAGGCATATTTTAATAATTTTTTTCTAAAACCATGAATTTAGTTTCGGTTGGTAAATCTTTCTTTTTCAAAATTATTTTTTTATCGGTAACGTCGGCCTTCAATCCCAAAACTTTTACAAAATCTGAAAGCGCTCCGGCTTTTGGATCGGTATCACATTGGTAGGCCATCGGAATTACGATGCGTGGTTCCATGGCAGTGACCATCTCCGCGGCGTCCGCTGCCGACAAATATTCTTTGCCACCACCGACCGGTATGAATAATACATCGGGCGTACCCAATTTTTCTAAAACTTCGTTACTGAGTTTTTTGGTAATTTTTCCCAAATGTACCAAGTTCATATTTTCACTATTGATTTTGAAAACTTGACCATCGGCGGTTGGAAAAGAATAACACATTACCCCTTTGACTTCGCATTCGCCAGACGAAGAGAAAATGAAAGGTTCTTGGGATAAGGTCGTGGTATCTTCTTCGCCATGGGAGTAAAGAGCGATTTGCGGTGAAAAACTGCGTGGAAAATCGCCAACCGCCGGTTTGTAGCCGTCAATAATCACCGTGATATCCTCATCGCCATTTTTGGTTTGTAAGCGTACGCAGGTTTGTCCAATCCAGGAAATATGCATATTTTGTCTAAATTAATCTTATTTTTTATCCGTTAAAAACTAAAAAAATTATATCATATTATGTATATGGTAGCAAGGGGAAAATCCGGGCTGGACGGATTGACTTTTGAATGTTTTTGTGATATATTTTGACCTGATTTAAGCGCTTTGATGCGCAGGGGGAGATTGCCATGGGTTTCACAGCTACGGTTTGGGGAAAGCGGGCTCTGATTGCAGTGTTGATGGTGGACGAGGCGTGGAAATACGCGAAAGTCCAATGGCCACTGGTCATGGTCGGCGCCTTTTCGCTTCTCTCGGCTGGTTTGTGCGGTTTGCGCGGCTGCGCTCACCGCTGACCGCAATGGCAGTTTGGAGGTTAAAAACCACCCACTCCTCGCTTTTCTACTATATATGATGGTGGCAAAGCGAGGAGGGTTTTCGGGTGGTTTTAGCCTTCTTGACAAAATCCTAGAAAAATTGTATAATTAGCAAAGAAAATTAAACATTCAAGCCGACCCAATTTAGTGGTCAGCACTCTATCTTGACTAAGATCAAGAAGGGATAAGCAGTGTTTTTTGTTTTTATAATCAAGCAGAGCGAGCAAAAAGAAAATTTATTTTCTTTTTCGAGCGAGCGCAGATTATATAATAAAAGGAAAGTCTTTTATATATATGACAGATGCAACCAAAAATGCCAAGCAAGACTTCAAAACTCTTTTGCAAGGTATCGCCATCAACGTGCCAAAAGTTGGCGACGTAGTAAAAGGTAAAGTAATCTCTGTAGACAGAGGTGAAGTACGTTTGGATATTGAAGGCGTGACTACCGGTGTTATCCGCGGTCGCGAACTTTTTGCTGAATCTCGTGAATATGCCGATGTTAAAGTTGGCGACGATGCGGAAGCAACCGTGACTGATTTAGAAAATGAAAATGGCGAAATGGAACTTTCCTTCCGTGTCGCTGGTTTTGCTCGTGCCTGGGACAATATGCGCAAATGGATGAAAGATGGCATCACCATCAAAGCCAAAGTGGTTTCCGCCAACAAAGGTGGTTTGATGATGCGCGTCGAAGCTTTGCCTGGTTTTATGCCAGTTTCACAGCTTTCTCCAGACAACTACCCACGCGTGATGGGTGGCGACAAAAATCGCATTTTGGACAAGTTGCGCGAACTCTCTGGTCGTGAAATGGAAGTAAAAGTTATCGACGTAGATGAGAAAGATGAAAAATTGATCGTATCTGAACGCGCGGTTTGGGAAGATTCTCAGAAAGCTGTGCTCGATGCTTATAAGATTGGTGATGTAGTGGAAGGTGAAATTTCTGCTTTGACTTCCTTTGGTGCCTTTGTAAAATTCGGCGACAACTTGGAAGGTTTGATCCACATCTCCGAAATTGCTTGGCAGCGTATTGATCATCCTAAAGATGTACTTAAAGTTGGTGAGAGTGTCAAAGCTCAAATTATCCAGCTTGATCATTCCAAGATTTACTTGTCTATCAAACGTTTGGTAGATGATCCTTGGAAAAAAGTAAAAGATAAATATAAAATGGGCGACAAGGTAACTGGTAAAGTTATCAAAGTTGAACCATTTGGTTTGATGGTAGCTTTGGACAAAGAAATCCATGGTTTAGCCCACGTTTCTGAACTTTCCAACGATCCTATTACCAACATCCACGACAAATTCAAAGTCGGACAAGAACTAGAATTTGAAGTTGTGTCCTTGGAACCAGCTGAACACCGTCTTGGTTTGAAGGTGGCTGGAGTAAAAGGCAAAGTAAAGAAAGAAGAGAAAAAAGAAGAAAAAACAGCTGAAGTAAAAACTGAAGAAGCTAAAGCTGAATAAGTAAAATTTTTAAAACCGTCCAAATTATTGGGCGGTTTTTTATTTGTTGGGTATGTTTCTGTCAAGTTTAAAGTTTGTTAATAAGTATGTATAATGTCTTGACAAGATTATGGTTTTAAGTTACCATACAGTTGGTTGTGTTTAAATAAGCATAAATTTATGCATCAGATTCAAGAAAAAATTCTTCAATTGATGGGCAATAATGATATTGGAAAAATGACCCTACGTGCAATAGGCGAAGCTGTTCAAGAGCCAAATAGTCCTCAAAAGATAAAACATCACCTTGATCAATTGGCCAAAAATGGACTTATTAAGATTGATAGAAGTAAAAAAATTATCGAGCGGGTAAAGAGAGGTGTGGTTGCTGGTGGAAAATTGATAGCTGTACCAATTTTAGGTTCTGCCAACTGTGGTGAAGCTTTATGTTTTGGAGAAGAAAATTTTCAGGGTAATCTTTATATATCTCAAAGTTTATTAAAAAATATTAAAAATATTTTTGCAGTGAAAGCTGTCGGTCAGTCAATGAATCGGGCAAAGGTAAATAAAAAAGATTCCATATCTGATGGTGATTATGTGATAGTGGCTAAGGAAGACAAAACTCCTCAGAACGGTGATTATGTATTGTCGACGATTGATGGTATGGTAAATATTAAAAGATTTTTTCGTGATAAAGAAAATCACCAAGTTGTTTTATTTTCAGAATCCACTCAAGATTTTGCCCCGATTTATATAGCTGAAAATGATTTTGTCGATTATCTTATTAATGGTACGGTGGTGCAGGTTTTGAAAAAACCAAACGAAGAAAATATGTGGCAAGATGCGGCCGGTGCCGATGCGATAAAACATTTGGGTGATATCTCGAAGCAAGAATACAATCATTATAACACCCTATAATTATTATGAAGCAAGGAGAAATTTGGTTTGTGGAATTTGACGGTCAAGGTCATGAATATCAAAAGAGATGCCCGGCAGTGATTATAGAGTCCGATAAACAATTAAAAATTACCAGCGTGATCACCGTTTTGCCTTTTACATCACAACAGAAAAAACATAAAGATGATATTTTCGTGGCCAAGAGTGATTCCAATAAATTATTTTTTGATTCTGTGATAAAGGTTTATCAAATACAAACCTTTGATGAGGTTAGGTTTAAGAATAAGATCGGTGAGTTGGAATCGGAAATAATGGAAAAGATAAGACAATATTTACAAGTGCATTTTGGGCTATAAAATGTAAAAATAAATTAAAATTCTCTCCAAGTGAGGATTTTTTGTTTAGACTTGATTTTCTCTTACCAATCAGGTAGTATTACCTGTACATTATTAAAGCTAAGTTTCCTATTTATGAAGACATTTTTAAAGAACTTTTTAGCCGTATTTCTGGTACTTTTGGTAGTGGCCGGAGTTTTGGGTTTGACCCGAGCCAATCAAGATAAAAAACCGGAAAGTGTAGATATTGGTAAATTGGTGCAAGAGATCAACGCCGGTCAAGTCCAGAAAGTGACTGTGCAGGGTGATCTCTTGACCGCTTTGATGAAAGACCCAAATGCGAAACAACAAGAAGTAAAAAAAGAAGCTGGTGAATCATTTGGTGATGTGATGAAAAATTATGGTGTGTCCGATGCGGCTCGTGCCAATGTATCGGTAGAAATAAAAGATGAAAGTTCTTGGAAATTTTGGGCCGGAAATTTATTGCCGGCAATTATTCCACTGGTAATTATCATGGTGTTTTTGTACTTCATGACTCGTAGTGTGCAGGGTGGAAATAATAAAGCGATGAGTTTTGGTCAGAGTAATCCAAAAGAATTTGATCCGGAGAAAAAAGGTAAAAAAACTTTTGCCGATGTGGCGGGTGCGAAAGAAGCCAAACAAGAATTGGAAGAGATCGTAGATTTTTTGAAAGACCCAAAAAAGTTTTCGGACATGGGAGCAAAAATTCCTAAGGGCGTATTGCTCATGGGTTCTCCTGGTACTGGTAAAACTTTGATGGCGCGCGCGGTTGCGGGTGAAGCTGGTGTACCATTCTTCCATATGAGTGGTTCGGAATTCGTAGAAATGTTTGTGGGTGTGGGTGCTTCTCGTGTGCGCGATCTTTTTGCTAAAGCGAAAAAAGCTGCTCCGGCTATTATCTTTATTGATGAAATTGATGCGGTTGGTCGTCGTCGTGGTACAGGTGTGGGTGGTGGACACGATGAACGTGAACAAACTTTAAATCAGATATTGGTAGAAATGGATGGCTTTGAAACCAATATTGGTATCATTATTATGGCCGCTACCAACCGTCCAGATGTTTTAGATCCTGCCTTGTTGCGTCCTGGTCGTTTTGATCGTCGCGTGACTATTGATATGCCGGACATCAAAGACCGTGAAGAAATTTTGAAAATTCATGCCAAAAATAAACCATTGGAACCGGAAGTTTCTTTAAATAAATTGGCTCAGCGTACTCCAGGTTTTTCCGGTGCGGATTTGGACAATCTTTTAAATGAAGCGGCTATCTTGGCGGTGCGTCGTGGCAAGAAAACTGTGGGTGAATCGGAAGTTTTGGAAAGTGTAGAAAAAGTATTGCTCGGGCCAGAAAGAAAAAATCGGGTTACCAGTGAACATGACAAAAAGATGACTGCCTATCACGAAGCCGGCCATGCCGTAGTTGGTCACTTTATGAAAAATTGTGATCCGATCCGTAAAGTATCCGTGATTTCTCGCGGTTCTGCCGGCGGTTATACTTTGCACATGCCAAATGAAGATAAACATTATCAGACGATTGCTCAATTTAAAGATACAATGGCGATGGCCATGGGTGGATATGTGGTAGAAAAATTGATCTTTGGAGATGATATGCTTTCTACTGGACCAAGTTCTGATTTGCGCAACGCTACCCGTACTGCTCGCGCAATGGTAACTCAATATGGGATGAGCTCAAAACTCGGACCACGCACCTTTGGTGAACATGAAGAAATGGTCTTTTTGGGCAAAGAAATTCATGAACAGCGTGATTACAGTGATGAGACTGCTCGCCAGATTGATGCCGAAATCAAAGAATTGGTAGAAGAAGCCGAAAAACGTGCTCGTGAAGTCGTGTTGGCTCAACGCACCAAAATGGATGCAATGGTGGCTGAATTGATGATTAAAGAAACACTTGAACAAGAAGACGTTTTGCGCATCTTTGGAGATAGGCCACAAGCTTAAAAAAACAAAAAACACCCCTAATTTACTTTTTATTAGCGCGCTCCGCTTTTGGTAAATTAACAAATTTTGTCCACGAAAAATGTCAAACTCGCTGCGCTCAAACATGACATTTTTCTACAAAATTTATTAATTTACTTCAAAAGCTACGCGATGCTAATAAAAAGTAAATTAGGGGTGTTTTTTGTTTTTTAAAAAATGTGTTATAATAATCCCAGGATGGCAAAGTTATTTGCCAATTGTTATATTTACATTTATGCATGAACCAACTTTTCGTGAAGCCCTGTCACATTCGTGGCAGCTAGTCATTCGAAAAAAATCTTTGTGGATTTTTGGTTTGCTTTCGGCTATGTTGGGCCAGTGGGGGTTATCGGATTTTTTTGGAAATTTGTATCGTGCCGCCAACAACGGTTTCATGCCGATGAATTTTAATTTTATTCTTGATTTTTTT
>CAIOJG010000083.1 GCA_903858555.1 Candidatus Magasanikiibacteriota bacterium | reverse complement strand
GCCGCATGCGCTTTGTTGAAACCATAAGCTGCAAACGGCTCGATCATTTCCCAAAGTTTTTTAATTTTATCGTCCGGTAATTTGCCAAAAGATTTACAGCCTTTAACAAATTTCTCTTTCTGTTTTGCCATTTCTTCCGGAATTTTTTTACCCATGGCTTTACGGAATTTATCCGCTTCTTCCCAGTTGTATCCAGCCAGATGAATAGAGGTCAACAAAACGTCATCTTGATAAACGATCAAACCTAAAGATTGATCCAAGTACGCTTCCATGCGTGGATCCAAATATTCTATTAGCTGAGAATTTTGTTTGCGACGAATATACTCCGGAATTTGCTCCATTGGACCTGGACGAAATAAAGCCACCATCGCGTTAATATCAAAAATGGTACTCGGTTTTAATTCACGCAAATAACGGGTCATACCGGAACCGGAAAGCTGAAACACACTGTTGGTTTCACCACGCGCCAACATATCGTAAGTTTTTTTATCATCCCAAGGAATTTTAAAAATATCAATTTTTTGTCCGGTAGTTTTTTCAATAATTTCCACAGCGCGTCCTAAAATAGAAAGGTTGCGAATACCCAAGAAATCCATTTTTAAAAGACCAGCTGCCTCCACCGCATGCATTTCATATTGGGTGGTGATTCTCGTACCACCGGTTTCATATTGAATTGGTGTAAAATCTGTCAGCGGTGACTGCGCAATAACTACACCCGCCGCATGAATCGAAGTATGGCGAGCACAGCCCTCTACTTTTTGAGCAAGATCAATCAATCTTTGTACCTGAGGATTTTTTTTATACAACTCCGCTAAATCTTTTTCCAAATCCATTGCTTTAGCCAAAGTCATTTGAAAACCTTGTGCCCCCATCGGAATCATTTTAGATATTTGATCACAAAAAGAATATGGGTAGCCCAAAGCACGCCCCACATCACGCAACGCCCCACGCGCCGCCATGGTTCCAAAAGTAATAATCTGCGCCACTTTATCCGCGCCATATTTTTTGGTCACGTACGCAATCATTTCATCACGACGGTCATCGGCAAAGTCCGCATCAAAATCAGGCGCACTTGGACGGAAAGGATTTAAAAAACGCTCAAACGGTAATTTAAAATATAATGGATTTACAGTTGTAATACCCATCGCATAAGCCACGATAGAACCAGCACCGGATCCACGAGTAGTTTCTACGATACCATTATCATGCGCAAAATTTACATAATCCGCCACTACGATAAAATATGGCGAATAGCCTTTGGTTTTAATAATTCCAAGCTCATACTCCACCCGTTCTTTTACCACATTAGTAATCTCCATTAATTTTGCCAAACGCTCATAAACCAAATCACTCAAAAATTCATCCGCATTTTTATTTGGCGGTAAATCAATGTGCGGGAAAAACCATTTATTTAATTCCAATTTTAAATCCACGCGCGCCGCAATCTTTACTGTATTTTCCAAAGCTTCCGGAATATGAGAAAATCTTTCCCACACATCATCGGCACCACAAAAAGAAGAATCAATACTCGCATAACTCATACGATTACCATCTTCCAAAGTTTTACCATCACGAATACAAGTCAAAATATCTTGCGCTTCCGCATCATCAGTTTCTAGATAGTGACTATCGCGCGTAACCACGAGCGGCACACCGGTTTCTTTAGAAAGTTTTATCAAGTTAGCGTTGTATTCCGCCTGACCATCAAGTGTCGGCAAATCCAACATTTCCAAATAATAATTTTCTTTGCCGAAAATATTTTCATATTCAAGCGCAATTTCTTTTGCCTTCTCCCAATTATTATCTTTACGAATCGCGCGCGCCAACTCCGAACTAAAACATCCCGACAAGGCCACGATACCCTCATGATACTGACGCAAAATTTCTTTATCCATTCTCGGACGCACAAAAAATCCTTCGGTCTGAGAAATAGAAACTAATTTTATTAAATTTTTATAACCAGTCATGTTCAAAGCGAGCAAAACTAAGTGGTGGGGTTTTTGATCTTCATTTTTTTCTAAACGACTACCGGTAACCACATAAGCTTCTACCCCGATAATTGGTTTTATTCCATTCTTTTCACACTCCTGATAAAACTCAATCGCCCCATACATGTTACCGTGATCGGTCAAAGCCAACGCCGAAAAACCCCGTTTTTTAGCGGTTTCTACGAGTTCATCTACTTTTGGCAAAGCGTCCAAAAGCGAATAATGAGAGTGAACGTGGAGGTGAACAAATTCTTTCATAGCGGGGTTATTTTACCTAAATTTTGGTCATCTGGCAATGGCGGAAACATTGACAAAAATCATGAAAATAGATAGTCTTATCGCATACGGACAAGTCCGTTATAGAGGTACGCCATGGCTGATTTTGAACTGGGCGAAATTGACTCCTTGAATGAGGAGGTACTCGAACACTTGGCAAATGATCCGTCGACAAAACCGGCTGATCGTGAAAATGCGCAAGCTGTCCTTTTGAGAAGAAGAAACAGAGCTCTCAGTCAAGACTGCGACGACGTCGTTTGAGAGATCGGTTTCAAAGCGATTACATGCAACGCTTGAATCATGTATATAGCTGGTCTCGGCTGAATAAACGGGTTTTAAGGTGCACTTCGCACCGCCACTCTCCGAAAACGGACGTAGTGGCTCGGCTCTTTCCCAAGACCGTCTCCACTCGTTTTGAATATAAATATTTTGTATTTAAAACCAGGACGGTCTTCTAAATAAAAACTCTCGAGTTATTCGCTCGAGAGTTTTTTTATTTTAAAAGTTTTTCCAATAACATCTCCCCTTCTGACCACTCCCCGAAACCAGCATCAGTATTAATATGACCACCCGGACCAATATTTACCAATTCCACACCCCAACATTGCGCAAAATATTTAGCACGTTCCACACTCACCCAAATATCATTATCGCTAACCACCGCAATCGCCTTAAATTTTAGTAGTTCTAGAGGCATAGGCGAAAATCCTTGAATTTCATTTGGAAAATTGGGTGCGTCCATATCACTCGGACTTACCATTAACGCGCCTTTAATTTTTGCCGAGGACTTATCAAAATATTCATTGGACCAAAAAGCAAAAGTAGCGCAAGCTAAACTATGACCAACCAAAACAATATCTTTATCTTTATATTTTTCAATATACTCATTCAAAGTTTTTACCCACTCTTCTTTTTTAGGATTCATCCAATCTGTTTGAATCACTTTTACCGCATTTGGATATTTTTTCAACCAAAGACTCTGCCAATGTTGCGGACCAGAGTCTTGCCAACCAGGGAGAATTAAAATAATAGTATTGTTCATATAACTAACATATTACACTCTGACACAATTATTTGCAAACAAAAAATCACCCGATTAAAGGTGATTTTTTAATTTTACAAATACTTAGCCATCATTTCCTTCAACTTTTCTTTTTGTACTCCGCCGACCATTTGGTCAACCACAGCACCGTCTTTGAAAATCAAGAAAGTTGGAATACTCATCACACTGTAAGCAGTGGAAGTATCATTGTTTTCATCAACATTGCATTTTCCGATTTTGATATTTTTGCCTTCCAATTCTTTGGCCAATTCATCTACGATTGGTCCCATCATTTGGCAAGGTCCACACCATGGAGCCCAAAAGTCTACAAATACCGGAGTCTTACTTTCCAAAACTTCTGCCTTAAAATTTGCGTCGGTAAATACTTGTTCCATATTGAAAAAAATTAAAAATATTTAATACTAATTCAAAATTAATTTCTTTTCCTTCTTTTCTTCTTTATATGCTTCGAGCACATCGTCTACCAAAAGTTTCAATTTACCTTCAAACTGCACACCACATTCATTTCCTTCAGGAATTACTTTCATATCTTGTTGACCACTTTGTAAGTGCGAAAGTGTGCCTTTACCAATAATTTCTTTATCACGTTTGACGCGAATCTTGCAGTCTTTCTCAATCTTGCCCATCTCGACGCGACCACCAACAATCATATTGGTTTTGTCCGTTCTAAAGATGGCCATGACTTTGAAAATACCAAGTTCAGTAGTAACAATTTCCGGATTCAAAAGTTTTTCTAATTCTTCTTTGATGTAATCGAAAAGATCGTAAATGATTTTAAATTGTTTAAACACGACGCCGGTATTTTGCATCATCTCATTGGCGAGCGGACTCTTGGCCACATTGAAAGCAATCACCTGCGCACCAGTAGCCGAAGCCAAAGATACATCGTCAGCCGTAATATTGCCCAAACCTTTACCAACCACTTTGACACTCACTTCATCATTTTTAATTTTTTCTAAAGAGGCAGTGATGGCTTCAAGTGATCCGAGCACATCGGTCTTAATCACGAGGTTGAAAGTCTTGCGAGCTTCATCGGCTTCAGTATCACCAGTACTTGTTACTGGGCGCTGTTCAGCACCAGTATTTTGAGCGCGTTTATTTTTCAAATTTATTTCTGTGGCGGTGCCAACACTTCCAACATCCAAAATATCTCCCACGCGTGGAGCTAGTTTGAAACCTAAAATTTTCACTGGAGTACTTGGAGCAGCGGTCTTCAAATCATCACCACGATAATTTTTCATCGCCCGAACTTTACCATAAATTTCACCATTTACTACCAGCGGATCATTTATTTTTAAAGTACCGGTCTGAACCAAAACAGTCGCTACCGGACCCTGGCCTTTGTCCACGTGCGCTTCAATCACAGTACCAGCCGCAGCCCGAGTGGCATCAGCTTTTATTGTGGCCGCATTCATTTCAGCCAACAATAAAATCGAATCTAAAAGTTTATCAATATTTAAATTATTTTTTGCGGAAATTTCGATCATCGGCACTTCACCACCCCAGTCATCTGGAATCAAACCGTGCTGAGATACTTCAGAGCGAACTCTCTGTGCGTCCGCAGCTGGTTTATCAATTTTATTTATGGCCACAATTACCGGCAACTTGGCGGCTTTGATAATATTGATCGCTTCCACTGTTTGTGGTTTTACACCGTCATCAGCTGCGACTACCAAAATAGCAATGTCAGCAACTTTCGCACCACGAGATCTCATTACAGTAAACGCTTCGTGACCAGGAGTATCAATAAAAGTAAGTGGAGATTTTTCTTTTGTTTTTGGATTGTGCCAAATTACTTGGTACGCACCGATATGCTGAGTAATACCACCGGCTTCACCAGAAACCACATCAGTAGAACGAATCGCATCGAGCAATTTTGTTTTACCGTGATCAACGTGACCCATCACCACCACTACTGGCGGACGAGGAGTATCATTACCGGAAGATAAAATCTTTTCTAAATTTTCTAAATGAGTAGAATCTTGAACAGTGTCCACTTCAGTTTTTAAAACTGCGGAAAAACCAAGTTCTTGGGCCATCAACACAGCAGTCTCGCGATCAATCTTTTCATTCTGTGTCGCCAAAATACCATTTTTCATCAATTCCAAAATCAACTTGTTGATTGGAATATTTAAAATATCCGAAAGTTCACGCACCGTCAAAACGTTTGGAATCTCAACCGTCGCGCCACTTTCTTGACGCTGCTGACGTTCCAATTCTTTTTCTTTTAATTTTGCTTTAAGTTCTCTGTCTTCCATCACAAATTTGATTCGACGCCAATCGCGCTGAATCTGTTGAGCCACACGGTCATCGATTTTTACCGCGCGTGCACCAACATCAAAACCAAACTCAGGCAAAATTTGCAAAAGTTTTTGAGGATGGACGCGAAGTTGTCGGGCTAGTTCTGTGACATTCATAAGTAATCGCATTATACAGGAGAAAAACTATTTCGTCAATAAAAAGCTAGGTTTGACATTTGGCTAAATACACGCTATTTTACCCTACACCTATGGACACAGAATTTTTAAACAAAGATTTCATCCTCGTAGATAAACCAGTCGACTGGACCAGTTTTGACGCAGTCAATTTTTTGCGCGGAAAATTACGAATATCGACCGGCAATAAAAAAATTAAAGTCGGTCATGCCGGCACTTTGGATCCATTTGCCACCGGGCTTTTAATTGTAGCCGTCGGACGTGAAAACACCAAAAAAATTGACGAGTTTAAAAACTTACCAAAAAAATATATCGCCACTTTGACGCTGGGCGCGACCTCCGACAGTTTTGATTCCACCGGTGAAATAATAAAAAATCCTGAGGCTAAAAAAATAGATCTGAAAAAAATTGAAGAAGTATTAAAAAGTTTTGTCGGTACTCAAGACCAACTACCACCAATGTTCTCCGCCAAACAAATCAACGGACAAAGACTTTACACACTAGCTCGCCAAGGAAAAACCGTAGAACGCGAACCAAATCAAATTACCATTTCGGAAATAAAATTTTTGGATTATTCCTATCCAGAACTTACCATCGAAATCACCTGTTCAACCGGCACCTACATTCGCACTTTAGCCAATGATATTGGGGCTAAACTAAACATCGGCGCCTACTGCAGCGCCCTACGCCGCACCCAAATCGGCGACTATAAAGTTGATGACGCTATTAAAATTCAAAAATAAAAATACCGGCAAATTTTAGCCGTGCTACGCTTTTGGTAAATTAACAAATTTTGCTTAACGTAAAATGCACAACTCGCTTCGCTCAAACAAATGCATTTTACTACAAAATTTATTAATTTACTTCAAAAGCTACGCAATGCTAAAATTTGCCGGTATTTTTATTTTTGAATTTTATTACTTCAATTGAACCATTTTAATATTCGACACCTGCACTAATGCATCCTCAGTATAAAAACCATACTGACCATCAAGCGTTAAATCTTTAGATGACATTGTATATTGAACATAAGGCTTTCCATTTACCGTCACAGTGATAATATTATTTTGCGCTGTAATCACAACATTGTAATTGGTGTTAATCGGAAATTGATCAGTATCAAACACAGAAGTATAAAGAAAATTTTGTTTATTGTCTAAAAGAAAATCTCCCAACTCCGCGCCATAACCATTTGGTTTCAAAGAAAGATATTTAAATTTACCATCCGCTTTGTAACCAAATACCGCCCAACCAACTTCCCAAGG
>CAIOJG010000082.1 GCA_903858555.1 Candidatus Magasanikiibacteriota bacterium | reverse complement strand
CCAGACACCATTTTAGTTTCCATAATGTACGCCAATAACGAAATGGGCGCGATTTTGCCAATCGCTGAAATCGGTCGTGAGATTTTAAAATACAGAAAAGAAAATAAAACTGCGTGCCCATATTTTCACAGTGATGCTTGCCAAGCACCACAATATTTAAATTTGGACGTAGAAAAAATGCATTTGGATTTAATGACGCTTAACGGCAGCAAAATTTACGGACCAAAAGGTACCGGCATTTTATATTTACGTCGTGGTGTAAAAATTCAACCCTTAATTTTGGGTGGTGAACAAGAAAAAAATCTGCGTGCCGGCACGGAAAATGTAGCGGGCATTGTCGGCTTGGCTAAAGCTCTGGAACTGGTGCAAAAAGATTTAGAAAAAGAAACCACACGTCTACGCGATCTGACAAATTATTTTTGGAAAAATTTGCAAACTAAAATTTCCGACACAAAACTAAACGGCCCAGAGATTGGCGAACACCGTTTACCAAACAATCTAAATATTTCTTTCAAAAATACTGAGGGTGAAGCCGCCTTACTTTATCTTTCCGAAACCGGCATTATGTGTTCCACCGGATCGGCTTGCACTGCGACCTCGATTTCACCTTCGCACGTGTTGATGGCGATGGGGCTGAATCAAAAATTGGCGCAAAGTAGTTTGCGATTTACTTTAGGCAAAGACACTACCAAAGCTGAAATAGATTTTGCTTTAAAACAAATTCCAAATATTATCAAAGAGTTACGAGAAATTAACCAAATTAATTCAAAATAGTATGACCGATAAAAAAGTACGCGTCTGCTGTGGCATGACCTGTGGAGTAATGGGCTCTGGGAAAATTATGCGCAAGCTAGAAGCTGAAACTGGTTTAAAAGCAGGGGAGAAGAACGATAAAATGGATTTAAACTATTGTTCTTGCACTGGCAACTGTCATTTGGCACCGAGTGTGATGGTGAATGGTAACTTTATCCACGAAGCCAATCCAGATACAATTTTAGCGGAGATAGAAAAAGCCGCGGTGCTAGAAACGCAAGACCCAGGTATTTCAGACGCAACTATCGAAGAAATTTTGAGCAACGACTTTTTACACGAGGAATAAAACTTTGATTATATCGGATTAATTTGCTAAAATACAATGGCTATGTCCCAAGGAAAACTATATATCGTCGCCACCCCAATCGGCAATCTTTCCGATATTACTTTGCGCGCTCTAGAAACCCTACGAAGCGCTGATTTTATTTTGTGTGAAGATACACGCGTTACCAAAAAATTATTGGATCATTTTGAGATAAAAAAACCTACTATTAGCTATCACCAGCACAGTGACATCCGCAAAACTCTGGAAATAAAAGCGATGTTGGCTGAAGGGAAAAATTTAGCTTTGGTGACCGATGCCGGCACTCCAGGAATTAGTGACCCTGGCAATATGTTGGTCCACGACTTGGTTTACAAGCAGAACCTACAGACTGAAATAATTCCCATTCCAGGACCGTCAGCTATTATTTCTGCTTTATCTGTTTCTGGATTTCCTACGGATAAATTTTTATTCTTGGGTTTTCCTCCTCACAAAAATAAACGTCAAAAATTTTTCAAAGAAGCGGTGTCCTATGATTTCACGGTGGCTTTTTATGAATCCGGTCATCGCATTTTAAAATGTTTAAAAGAACTAAATGAATACTTAGATCCAAAACGTCAAATACTTTTAGGACGTGAATTGACAAAACAATTTGAAACCATCTACCGCGGCACAGTTTCCGAAGTCATGGAAAAAATGAAAGAAGAAAGAGGGGAATTTGTTGTAATTATTAGCAAATAAGCTATATGGGCGAAACAGAAAATGGCTATAAACCGGAAGATCTTTTTGAAGAAAGACCCGAGGTTTTAGAAAAAGTAAAGAAAAACCAGATTGCTGTTTTAGAATTTTGGGGACAAACCATACTACATCTACCACTAACTTTCGGTACGGACATAGACATAGAAGGAATTAAAAAGATTGTTGATGAAGTTTATGGAGAAAGATTAAACAACTTTAGTATGACGATTCATAAATACAAAAATTCTTGGGAAATTGTTGTGCCTCCTCTTATTATTAACTCTATAGATGAAAACGGATTAGTCGATAGAGACCGAAAGCAATTAGACGAATTTATCGCAAAATTAAAAGAAAGATATGAAAGATAAAAATACTTACTACATCACCACCGCCATTGCTTATGCCAACGCCGCTCCACATATCGGGTTTGCTTTAGAATTGCTTTATACCGATGTCATGGCCCGCTACCAGCGCTTGCTTGGTAAAGATGTATATTTTCTCACCGGCACCGATGAGCACGGTCAAAAGATTTTAAAAACCGCTCAAGAAAGTGGTAAAGACGCCCAAAGTTTTACTGACGAACAGTCCGCTAAGTTTTCCGAACTCGCAGATCTCTGGAATATTTCCAACAATGATTTTATCCGCACTACCGAAACTCGTCACAAAATCGGTGCACAGAAATTTTGGCAAGCGTCCATGGACAATGGTGATATTTATAAAAAAACTTATTCCGGTTTGTATTGTGTTGGTTGTGAGTCTTTTAAAACTGAAAAGGATTTAGTAGACGGTTTATGTCCGGATCATAAAAAAGCTCCGGAGCTGGTACAAGAAGAAAATTATTTTTT
>CAIOJG010000081.1 GCA_903858555.1 Candidatus Magasanikiibacteriota bacterium | reverse complement strand
TGCCTCGGCCAATCGCACGGTGCGAGGAATAACCGAACGGAAAATATTATTTGGAAAAAATTTGTACAGTTCATTCATGACTTCTTCCGAAAGTTTATTGCGGCTATCATACATTGTAACAATCGCTCCCAAAACATTTAATTCTGGTTTGATATTTTCGCGTACTAATTCAACAGTTTTTAAAAGCTGACCCAAACCTTCAAGCGCGTAATATTCGGCTTGCACTGGAATCAAAATATAATCAGCCGCGACCAATCCATTTAAAGTCAAAATACCCAGTGATGGTGGACAATCAATAATAATATAATCGTAAGCATGTTTTACTTCATCCAAAAGATCCGACAATTTTCTTTCGCGGTTGTCCACACTTACCAACTCCACATTGGCCCCAGCCAAATCGGGAGTGGCTGGGACTACACGTAAACCAGCATGCAAAGTATTCGCCACCACATCGTGAGTACGTACTTGTCCCATCAAAGCATTGTATAAACCACTCGCCAATTCACGATATTTTATCCCCAACCCAGAAGTCGCATTTCCTTGAGGATCCAAATCCACGAGCAGCACAAATTTGCCGGCCTCAGCGAGCCCAGCAGCCAGATTTACGGCCGAAGTGGTCTTACCCACCCCGCCTTTTTGATTTACTACTGAGATGACTACAGACATAATTTTTAATTGAGCTTATTATATCACAAGTTGACAAAAGACAAAAGATTAGGTATAATTTTCCTGTAATTACTCGTAATTACTTTGAAGCCGAAGTGATGAAATGGTAAACATGCGTGACTCAAAATCACGTGCCTTCGGGTTTGAGGGTTCAAGTCCCTCCTTCGGCACCAATTATGCTTCAAACTAGGGGGAGTAAATTAGCTTATTTAATAGGCCTCGCTATCGGCGATGGTAATCTTTCTAATCCTAATAATCGGGCCGTGCGCCTGAGAATTACTTGTGATAATAAGTATCCCAAATTAAGAGAAAAGATTTTCAAAACTATCCAAGAAATAATGCCAGACAACAAAGTTTCGGTAGTGGTCAGAAAACAAAATTGTTGTGATATTAGTTGCTATTCAAATCAATGGGAAAAATTGCTCGGCTGGAAAGCTAAGGGTGGACCAAAACACCAACAAAAAGTTCATATACCAAAATGGATATTGGATAATAAAAAATTTTCCATTGAGTGTCTGCGCGGTTTAATAGAAACCGACGGGTCTGCATATTTTGACAGAGACTATAAAATGGTAAATTTTGTGACTATTATTCCAAACTTAGTCAAAGATGTAATGAATATAATTAAAAGTTTAAATTTTGAAGCTAATTTGTATAAGATAAAAACTAAAAGTGCGGATAAATATACTATTAGGATATCTAAAAAAACTAATGAATTTATCAAGATGATTTCATTAAAAAAAGAATAGCGACGACATTGACAAAAATCAGTACAAAGACTAGTATTATCTATTGTAATGTGTCGGCCGATTGTATATTTAGAAAAGTATACAATCGGCCCGTACTTTACTAATTCAACAATTCAACCCCGTCGTTCGTGGGCAAAACGAACAAAAAGGCACAAATGGACTCACGCAAATACGAATCGGCTATTGAATTGGCTACTCACGCCAAAGACGCCGACGAGCTGGAAATACTCTTTGCTGCGGCAGAGACCAAGTTGGAAGTGATTAGACTCCGAGGTGAAACTCGGGAACGAATCTCAACCGCGTCTGTCTACTGTTCGGGCGGCAAAATCTGGACCAAGGACGGCACAGAAAGCAAGCGCTTCTTCGAGTGCAGTAAAGAAGTGGGGGAAGTCATCCTCTACTCCCAGCACGACAAGCGGTACATGCTGATTGTCTGGAAAAAGACCGACCTGAGGTATCAAGAGACCTGCCGTGCTGAGTTCGACACCCACACGCTGGCGCTGGTGCCAATCACGGAATTGGACTAAGTTCATGGGCTTGTCAGATTACGGTAGAAAATCTGACGTTGTATCAACAACCAACAAGGAGGCAACAGACGGAGAATGGCTACCCATTCTCCTCCCCTTATAAATTAAAAATCACCCGATATTATCGAGTGATTTTTTTGTAAAATTTTATGGTTTCAAACGGCTAATCGTACGTGGGAAAAGTATACATTCGCGAATATGCTCTACACCGGTAATCCAACGCACCGCGCGCTCCAACCCGATACCAAATCCAGAATGTGGCACACTGCCATATTTTCGTAGATCAGAATACCAAGCGTAGTCCGCTTCATTAAGCCCTTCCGCTTTGATACGAACATTGAGCAACTCAATATCATCTTCACGCTGACTACCGCCAATCAATTCACCACCGCCTTCGGTCGCAATTAAATCATCATTATAAACCAAATCTGGGTTTTCGACCGAGCGTTTCATATAAAATGGCTTGATACTCTTTGGCCATTTTTCGATAAACACCGGCACTTCCGAATCTTTGGTCAAAAGTCCTTCGTCATCATTTCCTAAATCTTCACCATATTTAATATCGCTACCCATCTCATTCAATTTTACAATTGCTTGATCATAAGTGTAGCGAGTAAATGGCGCGTCCGCTTTTTTCAGATTTTCCATGTTGCGTTCTAGGATAGTCAACTCTTCTTTGCAATGCTCCAAACAATAACGCACAATATGACGCACCAAACCTTCTTGAATTTTCAAATTTTCTTCATGTTCCACAAAAGCCGCTTCGGCATCCATCATCCAAAATTCAGTGAGGTGACGTTTAGTCTTACTTTTTTCCGCACGAAATACCGGACCAAAATCATAGCAGCGTCCCACCGAAGCAATCGCCGCCTCGATATAGAGCTGACCAGACTGAGAAAGAAAAGCTTCGCCGAGATCAAAATATGGCACCGCAAAAAGTGTGGTTGTACCCTCACAAGCATTTGGAGTGAAAACCGGAGAATCGGTTTTGATAAAATTTTGTTGATGCAAATATTCGTTGATAGCCATAATGATCGCATCACGCACACGCATTATCGCCCACTGACGTTTGGAGCGCAACCACAAATGACGGTTATCCATCAAAAAATCCGGACCATGTTCTTTATGCGCGATTGGATAATCTATTGCCTTTTGCAAAATCTTAAAATCTTTTATTTGCAACTCAAACACATTTTCTTTTTTAGGATGTTTGGTTACTTCACCAGTTACCTCAATAGATGATTCTTGAGTAACCTCTTCGCAAGCCTGCCACACCTCGGCGGATAAACCTTTTTGCACGGCCACGCCCTGCACAAACCCAAAACCATCGCGTAATTCCAAAAAGGAAATCGGGCCACTGCTGCGTTTGTTGTAGAGCCAGCCTTTGATAGTTACTTCTTCCCCCACATGCTGCGCCAAATCTTTGATGAGAATATACATATTTTTTCATTAAAAGTAGGTGAATCTTAACAAATATAAACAAAAAAGGCAAGGTTTAAATTTTGTAAACTATTGATAAAGCCAATGCTCTATATCTATTTGAGCTTTGATCTTTACAGCATTTCCGTGCTGAAGTACACCCAAATATGACTGTAAACTTTCTTCACTAATTGATTTTCGCACACTATTAAAAATCCTCTGTTTTGTTTTTGTCCGCAATACCGGATAATTGGCAAAATGCACCCAACCTAAAAAATCCATACCGGACGCGACCGTTTTTAAAAATAATTTATCCGGATGCAAAGACAGTTTTAAATTTGTTTGTAAAAATTCTTGTATTTGCGGAATAATATTTTTTAAATAATCTTTATCCTCGGATATAAATACAAAATCATCGGCGTATCGTACATAATGTTTGGCCTTTAATGCGTGCTTTACCCACTGATCAAACCTATTCATATAAACATTGCTAAAAAGCTGTGAGGTAAGATTGCCCAGAGGCAACCCAACTCCGATTTTATTTTCCGTATAAAAACTTTCGATAATATTTTGCAATAGCCAAATAATATTTTTATCCGCTATACACTCCCGTAAAATAGACAACAAAATTTCGTGATCAATGCTGGCAAAAAACTTTTTAATGTCACATTTTAATACCCAGCAAGTGCGGGAATTATTTTTACTTACTTTACGCGCTATTTGTTTAAAACGATCGAGTGCCTTGTGAACACCTTTTTCATCCCGACAAGAATAAGAATCGGCAATAAAAGTTTTATCGAAAAACGGATATAAAACCCGATAAACCGCGTGATGAAGCAACCGATCACGCACGCTGGCCTTATGAATATGGCGCCGCTTCGGGTCGGTAATATAAAAACTTTTATAACCACCATGACAATAAGCGCGGTTGACCAAATCACTGTGAAGCTCTACAATATTATCCATTAAGTTTCCGCCGAATTTTATCACATCCGCTTTTCTTTTTTTGCCGATGATAAATTCTTCCCACGCCAAACATAAATTTTCTAATGAAATAATATCACCATAAGTATGAACCAGATTTTCCCGACGACGAATCTTCAAAGCCCCCCCCCAAGACTTCCGCTGAAATCCCCATTTTGCAACTGTTGAAAGAAAGTTATTTGTTGTGGCATAGTTTTTTACCCAATTTGCCGCGCCTGACGCGCTACACTTTGGGAGTAAAAATAGATAATTTATTTGTGGAATTGTTGGAAATTACTTTTACCGCCAAATATGCCAGACGAGAAGACAAATTAAATATTCTGGAAGAATTAAGTAAAAAGTTGGATAACTTAAAATTTTTTGTCACTCTGTTGTGGGAGGCCAAAGGACTAACCGCAAATAAATACGGACAGTTATCCCAAAAACTTTCGGCTGTGGGAAAAATGACCGGTAAATGGTTACAACTGTTTAAAAAAGAAGCTCCCGCCAATTAAAGCAGGAGCAAGAAGAGACTAGCTGCACGCGACGAGGTCGTTGCCGTTCCAGTTGTTGTCCAGCCAATTGAAGTTCAGCACCCAGCGGTCGCCGTTCCAGTTCAAGTAGGCCACGTGGAAATTGCCGTCCGAATCGCGCAAAATATGCAGCGCGTCTTCTGTGACACCATCCCTTGAATTCTCTCGGGATTGAATAGTATTTGAAGACGTGATCTCCCTAACGCACCGCACCGAGTATCTTCATTTTTCATTTCATACTTACGCTACGGTAAACCTTAGCCGACCATATTCCGAAGTATGAAGTTGCGAATTTTACACGTCCAAATTTTAATCGGGACAGTGTCTGTAAAATCTGAATTTATTATACTAAATATTTTATACAAATGACAAGACCCTCGCTCGGACATCCACTTTTTCAAGTGAACTCCGAACGAGGGTCCCAGAAACCAAGGACCGGAAACCGACACCGAAGTGCCAAGTATCCGAGTGACCAAAGTTTCTTACTCGCTGCACGCGACGAGGCCGTTGCCGTCCCAGCCGTCGTCCAGCCAATCGAAGCGCAGCACCCAGCGGTCGCCGCGCCAGCGCAAGTAGGCCACGCGGAAATCGCCGCCCGAATCGCGCAAAACCGTGCCGGCGAAGACGATGTACTTCTTGCCGCGGAACTCCTTGGGAATCTTGTCCTGCTGCTCGAGGAAACGCTTGGCGTCACTCAAACCCAGGTTACCCTTGAGTTTGACCGCACGCTTGCGCATCTCGTTGCCGCTGGTGTAGCTCTCGTCGCCCTGAAGGAACGACTTGAAATCCACCTTGGACACATCCAGATCCGCCTTGGGCGCGATGTCCTGTACCACGCCGTCGATGACCGCGACTTCCCACCCTTGGGGAATGAGGTCGCCGGCGTAGACGAGGCACGGGGGTTGTTGGACCAACAGCTCGGTGAACAGCGCCTTGAGACGCGGTGCGAGCCTTCGGTCCGTCAGAAGACGTTGGGCGTCCTCTTTGTTGGGGGTCAAGGAAACGAGCGCGTCCATCGCGATCTTCCCGACCTGGATTTTCTGACCGGATGTGAACTGTGCGTTCATCACCCACCTCCTGCACCAATGTGGTTTACCTTTGCCTGAACACTTGTCAGGTTAGGGTTTACCACGAACAGACTGAGACTACTCCCAGCCTTTTTTCTGCTTTATTTAGCTTAAATAAAGCAAAAAGAAGGCTACAAACACAAACAAAGAACAGATTATCAACTATCCTTTATACCACAAATACAGCATTTTGTCAACTCTAGAACTTCCCTTTTTTCAAAAATTTAATTGTCGCCAAGATTACTTCGTCCCAATCCATAATAAAACTATGGGCCGATGGCACTACCAAAAAATCTTTCATACCATCCAGTTTGGTGGATTTTACCGAGACTTTGCCGTCCAATTTGCCGGCAATCACACCAACTTCATAATCTGGTCTAGCCAAAGTTTTAGGCAAACTTTTTTTACTGGTAGACAATTGTTTTAAGGCTGGACCCAGAACCAAATTCACCACTTCAAACTTACTAAACACATCCGCCATTTTTGAACCGTTATTAGGTGGGGCCAACATCACCACGCGACCTAAATTTTTAAATTTATTATTTTCTAAAAAATGACGTACAATAATTCCACCCATCGAGTGAGTAACGAAATTTATTTTTCTTTTTGAATCCGAACACTTTTCTTTTAAAATATTTTTCAGATGACCGTCGGAAATACTTTCAATGGTTTCGTCTTTAGATGGATAGTCCACATTCACCACCTCATAGCCGGCTTGTGCCAAAGCTTCTGCCAATTTTTCCATTGACTTCGAAGTCCTCCAAAAACCGTGTACCAGCACGACGTAATCTTTACTTCTGGTCATACAAGTGAAGTTATTTTAATTAATTTTTTTTCACTATGATATTGCGCGTATAAAAATACCAACCGATTCGCGATTTCGGTATTTTCTTCCAAAACCTTCTCCCAGTTATCACCAAACAATAAACGAATCGCTTGCAAATCCACAGCTCGCAACGGATAAATTTTTACGTCCGCTTGTTTTTTTAAAACAAAACAATTTTTACAAACCACACCACCGGCAGCCGGATAAAAAGCCATCAAATTATTTTTGCTCTGGCAAAAAATACAGCTATCCAACTCCGGCGCAAAACCAAGTTGAACCATAATATTGCCCAAAAAACTATAGGCCAAGGCGTTATTCACTTTTTCTGAACCATCTAAAAATTCCACCCAATTTTTTATTAAAATAAAAATTCTTGGTTCACGCTCACTTGTAGTCAGATCAGACAACCATCGAAAAACCGTTTGCAACAAAACCATTTTTTCTAAACTTTCTAAAATATTTTTATAGGTAAATACCGGTACTGCTTTCGTGAGATAATTTACTTCTTTACCCGGTACAATCTCGGCGTCAATCAAAAAAAACGGCTCTAAAAAGGCCGAATTTTTACTCAAGATTTTTTTCAGACCGCGCCCCAAGCAATCTATTTTGCCTTTTTCCAAAGTATACAAAAATACAGCTTGATCTTGCTCTCGTAAATCGACGCGGCGCAAAACAAAAGCGTACATGTTATTTTTTTAAAGACTGCAAATAGCTTTCCAAGATTATCATCGCGGATTTTTCATCGCGACTAGCCCCACCCTGCGAACGGTCCGCCTGTCGGGAAGAAAAACGCTCATCAAAAAATTCTATTTTAACCGAAGTGTCCAAGGTAGCAATAAAATTTCGAATTCTTTCGGTATTTTTATTTTCTCCACCATCCATCGACAACGGCACTCCCACAACCAACCTGTCCACATTTTCTTTTTTGATAAAATCCAACAATTCTCTTTTAGCCTTTTGGGCGTCATCATTTTTTATCACTCCAAACGGAAACACCACGCCAATGCCGGTATCCGACCAAGCCAACCCAATATTTTTTGTTCCAAAATCTATGGCTAAAATATTCATACTATATTTTCTCACTTGGTCTTTTGGTAACTATAACATTGCCAGTCTCGGTAATTACAACCGTATGTTCAAAGTGCGCACACATCGAATTGTCAGCCATCACGATTGTCCAACCATCATCCGCCATTTTTACTTTCCAAGTACCAAGCGCGATCATCGGCTCAATAGCAATCACCATCCCGGGTTTAAGTTTTATTTTTTCATTACGAGCGTCATAATAATTTGGAATTCTCGGATCTTCATGCACCTCGTGTCCCACACCATGGCCTACCAAATCACGCACAATACCATATTTACCCTGAGATTTTACATAATTTTCTACTGCTCTACCAATATCCGCTACACTGTTTCCTGGCACAGCCGCCGCAATACCGGCGTACATCGAATCACGAGTCACATCCAACAATTTTTGAATTTCAGCCGTTGGTTTACTTTTACCCACTACAAAAGTAATCGCGGTATCCGTGTAATATCCAGGCACACCTTTTTTAAATGGCCATTGCATCCCAATATCTATCGTAAAAATATCACCGTCTTTGAGAATTTTTTCTTTAGTCGCAATCGCGTGCACGAGCTGCTCATTCACGGACGCACAAATCGTGCTTGGAAATGGTGTGTCCCCATGACCGGTAGTGTAGCCTTTAAAAGCCGGACGACCACCCGCATCACGAATCATTTTTTCCGCTAACACATCCACATCCAAAGTGCTCATCCCTGGCTTTGTTAAGCTCTGTAATTTTTCCAAAATTTCTCCGGTCAATTTACATGCCTGCGTAATTTGTTTTATTTCTTCTGGTTTTTTTATGTTGGCCATATTTATAAAATAATTTTTTCAATTTGAGAAAATACGTCTTCGATAGTTTGTTGCCCGTCCACAATTTCCAAAACATTCAGATCTTTGTAATAATCGGCAATCGGCAAAATGGTCGCGTTGCCCTGTTCTTTAATACGCGCTTCGATAATCTCCGGTTTGTCGTCTTGGCGATAAATCAATTCACCGCCACATTTTGGACAAGCGGACAAATCTTTGGTGGTTGCCAAATACGGAATAATTTCACCACAGTTTTTGCAAATGCGACGTTTGGTCAGACGATTTAAAATCTCATCATCACTCAAAGCAACTTCAATCGTCAACACTTCTTCCTGCCAACCGTTTTGTTCAAAATATTCTTCATATTTTTGCGCTTGTTCCAAGTTGCGAATCGCGCCATCCAGCACTACACCCACACCTTTTTCTAAACTGGATTTTATTGCGGCAAAAGCAAGTTCGTAAATCAACCAATCCGGTACAAGCTTGCCGGCTTTCATTTCTTCTAAAGCTTGTTTTTGTGGTTCGCTTGCATTTGTATCCTGCGCTAAAGCACGCAATAAATCACCGGTGGAAATATGTTTAAAACCGTATTTTTGCGCCAACAATTTGGCCTGAGTGCCTTTACCCGAACCTGGCGGTCCAATAAATATTAAAATCTTTCTCATACTTTATTTATTTTACAAAACTTTTTATTCTTTCCCCCTCACGCTCTACCACGTCGCCGTCATATTCACCGGCATGGGCCGTGACACCTTCATATACCGGTGCGCGCTGATCGAGGTGTAAATTGAAAACAAAATTTTCTCCTTGTGGTTGTATGTATATGTGATAACGAGGGTACCAGTCACCATGCACACGTTTTACATAGCTAGTTTCACCGGTACGGGTACGGTGCTGACCGTAACCACAACGACGAATAAATTTTTCCGGATCAACAATTTTAGTCGCTTCAAAAATCAGTTTCATAATTACCAGGATAAATTCATTTTAGTGCTGTAATATTATCTAAAAACGGGGTAAAAGTCAATTATAAATAGCAATGCCCTCGGACATTGCAACTCCACCTCACGGTGAAATCGAAATGTACGAGGGCTATTTTTCCAAGTGAACAAAACACCAAACGCAGGACTTGCGGTCCTTTATTCGAGTGCGTTGACCACACCGACGGCGAACACCGCCCAGTTCTCGGCATCGAGCACGTCCGAACCGCGGGCTTCGCAGCAGAGACGACCGTTGTGCCAGTCCATGACCAGACGCTCCTTGACCGGTTTGCCGCTTTCCGCCCGAATCACGGCGCTGCCATTGTCTTTGTGCAGCGTCATGTGGGTGTCCGTACGGACAACCATAGTATCGAACGGACTCTCTTTCGTCGCTTTGAAATGCGCGAGAGCCATGCCCGCGACCTGGTTGGCTGAACCGAACGAAACGTTGTGCCAGTCGGGCAGCTGAGCCTGAGCCTTGAATGCGGCGATGACTTGCTGTTGCTGTACCACGCTTTTGCTCCGGCTTTGCGGCAGCGGCATCGGAACCCACAAAACCAGGCAATGATCCGTCACCGGATCGTCGATATCCCAGTCCTGGAGGTGCTTGAAATCGCCGAGCGTTGGCCCCATTTTGGGAGCGTGCTCCTTGAATTCACAGCCGGGCAGCACGTCGGCAAAGATGCGAACTTTGTCGCCCACACCGAGTGCAGCCGCAGCCTGACGGTAGCCATTCACAACCTTCTGAGCCTCTTCCTTGGGCAAGTTCGCGTGGCGCACCATCCAGACAATCGCGTCCCAGTCGCTGAGGAGGTAGTAATACTCCTCAGTCACTTGACCGATGACTTTTTGAACACCTTCACTGAGTTCGTCCTTGCGCAGAACGAGACGACGCCCGGCCGCCATGCTCAACTTGGTCGCATGGACCGCATCGTGCAGGATGACTTCGACCTTATCTTGCAAAGGCCGATCCATTCGAGCACTGACAATCTGCAGACCAACCCGCCCTCCAATGGGCTTTCTCTGTTTTTCCATTCCACACCTTCCCGTTTCCGCAGTTGAATTTTCTCGCACCCAATCCGAACATTTGTCGGATTTCCAACACCATTAATGTCACTTGCTAAAGCAACTCAAAATACTACCAAAAAAATGAGGTTTTGTCAACTGTTTTTCTTTTGTCAGAGTCATTTGACGGACTGGCATTTTTAACATAAAATATAGCCATTATGAAACGCTTTGAACTCACTTTTGCCTTTTTAGAACTTCCCCTTGATTATCTAATGTTGGTATTGGCTGGTTTTTCGGCTTACAGTCTTCGTTTTGCCAAAATTACCATGGCTATTCGCCCGGTGATTTTCAATCTGCCTTGGGAAAAATTTTGGCCACTGTTATTGGCTGTCTCTTTAGGATGGTTAGCAATCTTTGCAATATGCGGCGCCTATAGCGCTGACCCAAATCGCAAACTCACCAAAGAACTCGGCCGAGTTTTTACTGCTTGCGCCATGGGTTTTGCGGCTATTACTATCTACGTATTTTTTACTCTGCAAAAATTTGATTCCCGCTTTTTGGTACTCGCCGGTTGGGCACTGGCGGTTATCTACGTCTCTTTTGCTCGTATTATTTTACGTCTGATAAAAATTTGGTTTTACAAAATGGAATTTGGTTTGCGTAAAACTCTGATAATCGGTGAAGATAAGGTAGCGCAAGAAATAATCGACTCCTTAAAAAATCAACCTCATTTGGGATATAAAATTATCGCTTCTTTAAAAAGTTTTGACGAGACAAAATTGGCTGAACTGCAAAAACAAGGACTGAACGAGATTATTTTTACTAACCCCAAAAATCACGAAGAGGACGCCATCAAAACGATTGATTTCGCCAATGAAAATCATATTACTTTTAAATACTCCGCCGATTTATTTGCCACGATTTCTTCCAACATGTCGGTCACTACTATCGCCGGTATTCCGGTCGTCGAACTGCGCCGCACTCGCTTAGATGGTTGGGGAAGAATTTTAAAACGTGGGTTTGATATTGTTGGTAGTATATTTTTTATTATTTTATTTTCTCCCTTTTTGCTTTTATCGACTATCGTAATTTTATTTGAAACCGGTCGGCCGATAATTTATAAAAATGAACGTGTCGGACAAGAAGGTGCTAAATTTTTTGCTTACAAGTTTAGATCGATGTATCAAAAATATTGCACCGGCAGTCAATTTGGAAAAACCGGTGATCAAGCTTTGGAGATAGAAAAGAAATTGATCGAAGAAAAAAGCGAAAAACAAGGTCCGGTTTACAAAATCAAAAACGATCCACGTATCACTCCCTTTGGCCGTTTTATTCGTCAATTCAGCATCGACGAAATTCCTCAGTTCTTTAATGTTTTAAAGGGTGAAATGAGTTTGGTCGGACCAAGACCACACCAAGCACGCGAAGTCAGTCAGTATGAAAAATGGCACAAAGCGGTTTTGAATATTAAGCCGGGCATTACCGGATTATCCCAAATTTCCGGGCGTAGCGACCTAAGCTTTGACGAAGAAGCGCGCTTGGATATTTTTTATATCGAACACTGGTCATTTTTTATTGATTTAATAATCTTACTCAAGACCCCATTTGTGGTCGTACAAAAAACCGGATCGATTGTATGAAGGTCGCGCTAGTACATGACTATTTATCACAAGACGGAGGGGCAGAAAGAGTGCTAAAGGCCCTACACGAAATTTGGCCGGGGGCGCCAATTTTTGTTTTATTTTACGATAAGAAAAAAATTACTTATTTTGGTGACGCTCAGGTGCGTGAATCTTGGTTAAAATATTTACCATTTATCAAAGATATTTTTCAATGGTATTTACCACTAATGCCAATGGCGACCGAGCAGCATGATTTACGCGGATATGATTTGGTTATTTCATCCAGCAGTGTCTTTGCCAAAGGAGTAATCACTTCGACCAATACTTTACATATTTCCTACTGCCATACCCCGCCAAGATTTTTATGGGGAGATGGTAATAATTATCTTTCGGATTTAAAAAGCGGACGTCTATTCAAATGGTTGTTGCCGGCCATAAACCACCATTTGCGTTTATGGGATGACGTCAGCACCAAACGAGTCGACTGTTTCATTGCCAATTCCGAAACCGTGGCCAAAAGAATAAAAAAATATTATCGCCGTGACTCTGACGTGGTATTTCCACCGGTAGAAACTACTCGTTTTGAAACCGCCAGCAAACTTGGTGATTATTATGTTTGTGGCGGTCGACTCGTACCTTACAAACGTTTAGATCTGGTGGTAAAAGTTTTTAATCGCTTGGGTTGGCCGCTAAAAATATTTGGGGTTGGTCCAGAATATAAACACCTCAAAAAAATTGCTAAAAATAATATCGAATTTTACGGTAAAATTTCTGAACGAGAAAAAACTGTTTTATTGTCTCGTGCCCTAGCTTTTATTCATCCTCAAAAAGAAGACTTTGGGATCACTCCGGTCGAAGCCATGTCAGCCGGCCGACCGGTGATCGCTTTTAACGAAGGCGGCGCTACCGAAACTGTCATCCCTGGAATTACCGGCGTATTTTTTGCGGAGCAAGAATGGGAATCGTTGCTAAAAATATTGCTCGATTTTGATCCTTACAAATGGGATAGTGAAAAAACAAAGGAACACGTACAGAAATTTTCGGTCGACAATTTTAAAAACGCGATTCAAAAATTGGTTACTGAAAAATACGAAAATTTTAAAGTATGAACATCGGTGTAGATCTGCGTGCACTTTTGGAAAAAAATAAAACGGGCGTAGGTGAATATACTTTTAATCTACTACAAGCGGTCTTGAAAATCGACAAAACCAACCGCTATTTTTTATTTTCCAATTCATCAAAGAATAAACTTCTACCACTATTTAATCAAAAAAATGTTATTCACGTTCATACCAGATATCCAAACAAACTTTTAAATTTAGCTTTATATTTTAACCTAACAAAAATAAATCGACTGCTGCCTGAAAAAATCGATTGCTGGTATTCCCCAAATTTAAACTTTATTTCTTTAGGAAAAGATACCAAACGCGTTCTCACCGTGCACGACCTCTCTTTTGAATTCTATCCGGAATTTTACACTTATAAACAACGTCTCTGGCATTATTTTATTAATCCAAAAAAACTTTGCGACAATGCCGATATTTTAGTGGTGCCATCGGAAAACACCAAACGTGATTTGATTAAATATTATCAAATTTCTACCGACAAAATAAAAGTTGTTTATCCTAGTCTCTCCCCGTATTTTTACGAAAACTTTTCAAAACTAGAACAACAAAAATCTTTAGCTCAAAAAAAATATTATTTACCGGATAATTTTATTTTATTTGTCGGCTCAATTGAGCCTCGAAAAAATATCTCCGGCCTAATCAAGGCGTACGAAAAACTACCTGCCCACCTCACCGATAAATACAATTTAATAATTGCCGGGGCCAAAGGATGGAAAAACCACGATGTCTATAGTCTGGCCAATCAGTCCAAACTTAAAAATAAAATTAAATTTTTGGGCTATATCAAAGATGAGGAAAAACCGGCTATTTATGCCTTGGCGAAACTATTTATTTTCCCTTCTATTTACGAAGGTTTTGGTATGCCGATAATCGAGGCCATGCAAACGGGTGTGCCGGTGATTACTTCAAACCGCTCTTCACTAAACGAAATTTCTCAAAACTCGGCCTTGCTAATCAATCCAACCAACACCAATAGTTTGGCTAACGGAACAACTGCATTGTTGTCGGATGATGAGCTAAAAAATATCTACAAAAAAAGAGGCTTGGAAACAGCCTCTAAATTTACTTCGGAAAATTCCGCACAAGCCTGGTTAAAGATAATCAACTCATTATACTAATGAGTGACCATAAAAACGAAATAAGAAATATTTAAGATAGATAAAGCGGCAACCGTAAACCAAGCAAAGAAATTTAACACTTTGCCATTTTTATGTTTGCCCATGAGATCCGATCGGTTCAAAAGTTTTATTAAGAAATAGAACAGCACCGGCAAAACAAAAGTATTTAAAGCCTGTGACGCGACCAATACCGTTACCAATGGAAAATTTGGTATCAACACTACCAAGGCAGTAGAGAAAATACAAAATAAAAATATTTTATAAAAAGCGGACGACTCCTTAAAGCCGGCATTTACTTTCCCCTCCCAACCAAAAGCTTCGGTGATAGTATAGGCAGTAGAAATAGTCACTACACCGGCGCCAAGCATGGCGGCATTGTATAGTCCCCACGCAAACAAATGTTTAGCGAGTGTGCCGGCAAATGGTTCCAAAGCAATAGCGGCATCAGCGGCATCATTGATAGTAATGTGATTAACATACAAAGTACAAGCGGTCGCTACGATAATAAAAAAGGCTACAAAATTTGTCCAAAAGGTACCTACAAAAACATCAGCCCGAGCATAATTTAAATCTTCGGTACGAACATTTTTTTCGGCAAAATAAGACTGAATAAAAAATTGTCCCCAAATCGTGACAGTGGTACCAATCAAAGCAATCGCCATAAATAAAAAGCTTTGGGTGGGCACCCATGAAGGCACCACAATTGATCTTACAGCCGCCGACCAATCCGGATGACTCATAAAACCAGCCACTACATAAGCTAAATACAGAATAGATGAAGTCAAAAATACCCGCTGAATATTTTTAAAATTTCCGGAAATTACCAACCAACTAATCAACGCGGCCGAACTTAAAACAAAAAGCCAAGGCGGAATACCATAAATATTTGCTACCGATTTTACCCCGGCAAATTCCGCTAAAATATTGGCCCAATTAGCAATAAAACTTAGAACGATTATTAAAAAAGTAGCTTTGAAGGGAAAATTTTCTCGAATTAAAGCAGCTAAGCCCTTTCCTGATATGATACCTAAACGTGCCCCCATTTCTTGGGTTAAATACAAAACAAAAGAAATTAAAAATAATATCCAGACCAGATGATATCCAAATTGCGCTCCCGCCACAGAATAAGTAGCGATACCACCGGCATCGTTATCGGCCGCGCCAGCGATAATCCCCGGACCAACTACTGCCGATATTAATAAGATCTTTTTCCAAAGGTTTGATTTTTTTTTGGTGACTTCAGTAGTCATATTTTCATTTTTAAGCATTAGGGACCAACAAGCGCATAACATCATCCACCGTCACAATTCCCAAAAAATTATTGGTTTCATCAACGACCGCTACTGAATTTAAATCATATTTAGTCATCAAGTGGGCCACATGTTTAATGGATTGTTTAGGGTGAAGTACCGGTAAATGTTCTCCCTTTTTCATAATATTTTTTAAAGGAGTCTCCGGCTTGGCAACAATCAAACGTCTAAATGATAATACTCCTTTATATTTCCCTTTATCATCCACTACATAAATATAATTGATAGATCGAAAAGTGTCGGTTAACCTGCGAATTTTTTCGATGGCATCGTGAACTGTCTCTTCTGGTGTACAACTCAAATATTCCGTCGTCATCAAACCACCGGCAGTATCATCCTCGTAGGTTAAAAGTTTTTTTAATTTTTTGAGACGATCTTGTTCTACATATTCCATCAACTGTTTAGACTGATGCTCTGGCAAAGACTGCACCAAATCCACCAACTCATCAATAGACAATTTTTCACTAATGCGAGCCGCGTGTTCTGGATTTAAATTGGAGATAAATAATTTTTGAATTTCCGGATCAATTTCTTCAAACACGCGCGCGGCGGTATTTTTATCCAAAGACAAAACCAAACTACTACCTTGTTTTAAACTTAAATCCTCTACGATATTGGCAATATCGGCAGGATGCAGACGCGTCAAATCTTTAGAAACACTGTCCAATTTTAAAACTCCCTCTACCGGTTGAGCTTTGCGCCAATCAATCAAATTAACCTTGAATAAATTGAACACATCCAACCACGTCAACCCTAAGCGACGTAAAAGCGCGCGAAAACTTATATCAATACCAAGGACAGACATCTTGCTGTCTACGTCACCAATACGCAAATCATTTACGCGCACCACTCGAGCCCCCGAAATATCAACAATTTGCTGATCCATCACATCACGATTTAAATAAATATAATGATTGGGTACTTCTTCTAAAAGATTTATTTTAGAAAACAAAACTCGTAGTGAAACTTCTTCACTACTAAAATTTTCCACCGCCTCATAAGGAATATAAACGTGTCTTTTATGTTTTGGTCTTTTGACTACCAAATATTCCAGTGGAGAATATTCACCGGTTTTTGGTTTTACCAAAACATCTTCCAAACGACCTATTACTTCATCGGCACTATCACTAATTTTTGAATTTATTAATTTACTCAAGTAAGGCATAAAATTTTAATTCATCAGCCCTGACATTATACTAAAAAAAAACGATTCTGACAATAAAAAAATAAAAAAAACCGCCACCCTATTTTATTTCCAAATTTTAGAAACAAAATAGGTTGGCAGCGGTTTCTCAAAGAATCCGCGCCCACCTACTTGAGCCGCTGTGACAGCGACTACGGCGGTCCACGAATTTTCGGCATCACTCCTCCTTGGTTGCGACTCTAGGCCGGCGCGCTGGCCGACGGATCGGAGTTGAACTGTTCGACGATGAGGTCGGACAACTCCTTGACCATCATCGGCTTGTCGGGGATGCTCAGCGCATGCTTGCGGCTCTGCGAAATCTTCAGAGCCACTTGACGAACCGCCCTCGACGAGAGATGGCTGCCCTGTGCCAACAGCGATTCCGTGTAGAAATTCGCCGTGTGCAGCACCGAACTGCGTAATTCTTGTTCTTCTTGATCGTTGAGCTTCGGCATGTCCCCTCCAGATAGGAATTTGATTGCCATTTTAGAAATAATGCTATATGCAACCGCATATCAGCATCAACCCAATCCAGTGGCTAATATTAGCAAATTTTACGATTTTGTCAATATTAAAAAAGCTGCTATAATAACCTCTACATAAATAAATCTTATGAAAATTGGTATTGACGCCCGCATGTACGGCTCCAAACAAGGTGGTTTAGGCCGTTACATTGAACAATTGATTTTACATCTCGAAAAAATCGATACTCAAAACGAGTATATTGTTTTTTTGCGCTCTGAAAATTGGGACAAATTTTTGCCGACTAACCCGAAATTTAAAAAAGTTTTGGCTGATGTCCCGTGGTATGGTTGGAAAGAACAACTACTGCTACCGGGCATAATCAAAAAACAAAAACTGGATTTAATGCATTTCCCTCATTGGAACGTACCGCTTTTTTTTCGCGGTGATTTTGTAGTTACTACCCATGATTTACTTTTACTTCATTATCCATCCAGACAAGCCAGTACCCTAGGACCAATCAAATATTGGATTAAAAACTTTTTCTTCAAAATTACGCTTAACAGAGCCACAAAACGAGCCGCGAAAATCATCACTGTCAGTCAATTTTCTAAACAGGACATCATTCAAACCTTAAAAATAAACCCGCGTCGAATTGCGGTTACTCTACTGTCACCCTTACCAATTTCGACTGTTTATAATCCACCCTTTTCTCTTCATGATAAATACGATATTCACAAACCATACTGGCTATATGTCGGCGTGGCCTATCCTCACAAAAATCTAGAAAAACTTATCGCTGCTTGGAAAATTTTTTCACAAAAAAATACCGATTATCAGTTGGTGTTAGTTGGCAAAACAAATTTTTTCTATAAACGACTCGCGCAGCAAGTAAAACAGGCAAAAATTCCCGACGTAATTTTTGCGGATTATGTACCGGATACAGAATTGGCCGAACTTTATCAGAATGCTTCGCTTTATGTCTTTCCTAGTCTGTATGAAGGCTTTGGATTACCACCGCTAGAGGCGATGCAATACGACCTGCCAGTCATTTCTTCAAACGCTACTTGTTTACCGGAAATTTTATCCGATGCGGCTTTGTACTTTGACCCTAAAAATGAACGCGAGCTGGTAGCCAAAGCAGAACTAGCTATTAGTGACGAAGTTACCCGCACTCGCTTGATAGAAAACGGGCATAAAATTCTCGGAAAATACTCGTGGGATACGACCGCCAAACAAACTTTACGCATTTACGAAGAAATGGCTAAAATAAGTGGATAACTCGGATTATTTCTCGTGCGTTTAGCTCCAAAAAGGTGTATAATATTGGAAGCTAAACACAAAAAAATGCCAAACGAAAAAAAATTGTTTAATTCCAAGAGACCACAACTACGTCGTTGTGCTTTTTGTGATAAAGTGGGCCACAATAAATCCACTTGTGCCGATTTTAGAAACTCTCTGACCGAAGTTAAACCTAGCACCACTCCAGTTGCCGCTCCAATCCGACTTTTTATTCACCATGTTTCCAATTCTCCAAATACTTCCGAGCATGTCGTCAATTTAAAACAATCTCCAGACCAGGCTTGGCACAAAGTAGCCGCCATTGAGCCAACCAAAAATAAATCTTACGATTTTTCGGCCGCTTACGAAAAAATGAAGCAGACGGTTAAGGCCGATGTGAAACCTGTCTCTATCTCCGCTCCGATAATCCAAGTCCCAGTTGCACAAAAAATATCACGACCGAAAATTCAATTCAAAAAAACTTTCAATAATCCGCTCAAAAATCCTTTAGCAAAACTTTCGGAAAATTTTTCATCATTTAAAAACAACACTCACAGCTTTTTCCGAGAAAATTTTGTCTGGCAAAAAATGGCGGCTGCTACCGCAGTTTTATTTGTCATTCTAGTAATACCAGGCACAGCGCAAAGCTATTTTGCCGACGTAAAATTGACCAAAGATAAAATTGCCGGTGACAGTACGGTTGGTTTTATGTCTTTGCAAAATTCCACCGCCGCTTTAATGCAAGCCAACATACCGGCTGCCCAAGACGCTATCACCAATGCTCTCAATAGTTTTGGCTCAGCCGTCGAAACAATGGACAACAATCATCAAATATTACAAAAGATTGCTTCCGTGATTCCGGTTTTAGGAGATGAAGTCAAAGGCCGTCAAGCCTTACTTTTGGCCGGACAAAAAATTGCTTTAGGAAATACTTATTTGCTCAAAGGATTGTCAGAGAGTCAAGCCGATGCCAGCAGTACTTTAGACAACCGCTTGGACATCATCATGACCCACCTCAACTCCGCCATACCAAATTATGAAGAAGCCATGAAAAATTTGGATTCGGTAAATTCAGATTCTTTACCACTAAACTACCAAGGACCATTTATTGAATTTAAAAAGATTTTTAGCGCAGTTTTATCCGACTTAAAAAATCTTTATGGTTTAGGCGGCACCATCAAAGAAGTTTTTGGCATAAAAGGACAGCGTCGTTATCTCTTGGTATTTCAAAATCCAGACGAGCTCAGACCAACCGGCGGTTTCTTGGGCAGTATCGCCGTGATGGATATTAAAGATGGTAAAATTTTAAATTTAGATGTGCCAGCCGGCGGCAGCTATGACTTACAAGGTCAGCTAGATGAATATCTAATTCCACCGACCCCATTGCTTTTGACCAACAAACGCTGGGAATTCCAAGATGCCAATTGGTTCCCGGATTTTAGCGCTTCCGCGCAAAAAATAATGTGGTTTTATCGTCACAGTCGCAACGTCACTGTCGATGGTGTCATTGCCATAAATTCCAGTGTTTTGGAAAGATTATTGGCAATCACCGGACCAATTACCGACGACAAACGCAACCTAACTCTTTCGGCCGATAACGCTTTAACCACCATCCAAAAAGTGGTAGAGACCGGACCAGAAAAAGAAATCCAAAAACCAAAGCAAATTCTTTCCGATTTAGCTCCACAAATTATTGCCCACTTCCAAAATAGTCAACCAAAAGATCTTTTACCACTTTTGGTGTCCGTACAAGACGCTCTGTCCAAAAAAGAAATCCAAGCGTATTTTTCGGATAACGACGCTCAATCATCAATCGAACAAATGGGTTGGAGTGGCAAAATTTCCAACACCAACCAAAACCAAGATTATCTCGGTGTTTTCAATGCCAACATTCACGGTCAAAAAAGTGATGCCAGAATAAAACAAACCATTAGTCATCAAGCAACTGTGCAAGACGATGGTTCGATTATAGATACCGTTACCATTTCCCGCACGCACACCGGCAGTGCCGATGAAGAATTTTACGGAGCGCCTAATATTGATTTTATTCGTGTCTATGTCCCTCAAGGCAGTGAATTGGTTTCTGCCAATGGCTTTGTTTGGCCGCAAGAAAACGACTTTAACGTTCCGGAGAGCTTTTACAAAAATGATGATTTTTTAAATGAAACAGAAAAAGAAATCAAAATAGATGAACGCACCGGCACTCGCATCACTCAAGAGTTTGGCAAAACTTCTTTTGGCAACTGGACAATCACCTCTCCTGGCCAAACCAGCCAAATTGAATTTACTTACAAACTACCATTTAAAATTTCCGATATTACCAGCTCTAGTGACACTTCCTGGAATCAATTTTTAGGTAGTAAAGAAGCGGTTCGTTATCAATTGGTCGTCCAGAAACAATCCGGGATAAACAGTTCTTTTGAAAGCCAAATAATTTTCCCGGATGTTTGGAAACCAAACTATAAAGAAGGAGACGGCCTAGAATTGGCCAAAAATGGTGGTAGTATTTCCGCTCTCACCCTCGATACCGATCGTGTTTGGGGATTGGTAATGGAAAAATAAAATAATTTTTAAATTTATGTTGGAAGAAAACAAACCACTCAAACGTGGCCGTAAAAAAAATATTATTGAGGTTGAAAAAAAAATAGAAGAGAAAATAAATATAGATGATGAAAAAATTACCCGTCGTCTAAATAATATTTATAAAGACGACAATGGAAAAATTCCGGACATGCGCCATATCCGACGGGCCCATGGTGAATCTTTTTTTGCCGGTTTATTTAAATTTTTATTTTCCTTGGCTATTTTATCCGCTTTGGTTTGGGGCGGTTTTATGTTTTTTAATACGACGAAACAATTTGCTGATTCTCAAGTAGATATTAAAATCATCGGCCCTCAAGAATTTACTATCGGCGCCACCACTACTTATCAAATCGTATTTAAAAATTCTCAAACTATTGCATTAAACAACACCAGCTTAACAATTAATTATCCAACTGGTTTCAACTTTATTACCAGCTCAATTCAGGCACAAAACTCCGGTAACACCCAATGGGAACTAGGTACGCTAAAAGCCCAAGAGGAGCAGACCTTACAAATTACCGGAAAAATTTTTAGCTCTTTAGACGACAAAAAATCTTGGCGTGTCGCTCTAGACTACACTCCGGAAAATATGCGTTCTGAATTACAAAAAACAGAATCCTTAGATATCCATGCCGCCTCAGCTCCGATCGACATTTCTATATCCGGTTTGGATAAAATTTCTTTAGACAACGAGACACCATACACTGTCACTGTCGAAAGCAAAGATAACACCGACCTAAGCGGACTCACAATTTCACCAATTTTCCCAGCCAACTTTTTATTGACAACCTCCAGTTTACCATTTAAAAATGGTGGCTGGTTACTGCAAAGCACGACTTCTACGACCGATAATTCAAAATATTTAATAAGTTTTAGTGGTAAATTTACCACCACCACCGATGAAACCGAAAATATAAAAGTTCAAGCAAAGTTAACTAACGGTACCAACAACAATCTGGTAATCGGCGAATCCTCCATCCAATCTCAAATTATAAAAAATGCTTTGGTCATAAATACGGCTGTCAACGGATCGTTGACTGAGCTTGAAACCAAACCGGGTGATATTTTAAACTTCAGCGTTAGTTTGAAAAATTTTGGTAAAGATGATATTTCCAAAGCCCAAATAAAATTGACCGTTGATGCTCCTTCCTATAAAAAACAAAGTATTTTAAGTTGGAGTGATATCAAAGATAAAAATAATGGCGATATCAACGGCTCACAAGTTTCCGACGCGATACGCCGCGCGACAATGGTCTGGACAGAAAAAAAGATTCCGGAACTTCATAAAATTAAATCCGGCAATGACTTGACCCTGGATTTCCAACTTCCAATCAAGGCCACCGACAAAGCGCCATGGAACCAAATTGCTGGTAATCAAATAGCGGTAACGACCGAACTGACGTTTACCGATGGATCCGGAACAACTCAAACTTTAGCCGGCAACCCAATCAATTTGATACTGAATTCAGATACAGATTTACAAACCAAAAATGATATCAGCACCGATGACAAAGGACGGGAACGCCACGACATCACTTGGGTAATCAACAATACTTTTCATCCATTAAAAAACATTGTCATCTCTTCGGATATTTACGGCGACATTACTTGGATTGGTCCATCATCGACTTCAGCCGGCACAATAAACTTTGATCCTTCCTCAAAACATCTCGCTTGGAACATTCCTGACATGACAGAAAATACCGAC
>CAIOJG010000080.1 GCA_903858555.1 Candidatus Magasanikiibacteriota bacterium | reverse complement strand
CTCAATACTGCCAATATAAATTTGGCTAACAATATTCGTTTGTTTTTGGACCCGATATTTTTTAATGATAAGCGTGGTCTTATCTCCGAAGCCCAACTTGATCTTGTTTCTAGAGTATATGTGGCTTTAAGCGATTATTATTTTAGAGAACTTCCAAAAGAATTGATATATTATATATTTGAAAGTGGTTTGTTTTTGTTGGCGGTTCGATTGGGTTTTGATTGGGAAGAAATAGTGGCCGAAAGGAATTCTCTTGAAATTATTTTTAACAACAGAATGAACTTTTGTGTAGAGTTGGCCGCGTCTTTGGCTGAAAATAAAAGTTTAGTCGGAAAAGATGTGAATGGAAATGATAAAGATATTAAATACTGGTTGGATAATTTTAGATTATATTCAAAAAATAATTTTGATGGTACCAGTTTATTAAATTTTATTGCGGATAAAAATTATTTTGAGAAATGTTCTTCGGTTGATAAAGAATTTATAAATCAAATTTTGCAAATTTACACTCACTTAATCAATGGTTTTTTGGCGGTGCCAGAAGGTGATTTGGCGGCTATTGATCAAATGGCAAAAAAATTACAAGCTAAAAATTTGGAAGATGATGTCTTTGGATATTTTAAATTGGAAGATAAAAAAGAAAATACCGAAGATGTCGCTGAAAAAGAAATTATTTCAGAGGTTGTAAATCTGCCTCAGGAAGAATTAAAACCGGTAGAATTATCTGCTCTGGATGTCCGAGCTTTGATTATGGCTGAATTTGGTTTTACGCCAGATGATCAATATGAAGATGTAGATTCGGTACTACATCGTTTAGCAGAATTGGCTAGAGATTTTAATAATCCAAAAATTGCGGAGATGTATTATTTTGATGAACAGACCGGTAAGTTTAAATGGGATTTGTAATTTAATATGGTAGGAGTAAAATTTCAACCAACTATCCTGGTAAAAAAAGCAGACGGCACTACCGAGCGCATTACTTTGGCTGAGCTTAAAAAGCGTCAAGCGGGTATTTCGCCTGTTTCGACAGTGTCGACTACTGCCATTGCTCCTGTGTCTGTGGTTCCGGTTGTAACTCCAGTAATACCAGTTTCGTTACCTAAAACAGAGATACCGGCTGCCTTTAAATCAGAAGACACCTCATCTCTTTTGTCTGAAGAAGTTCCAAATAGTGAGCACGCCACTACGGTTATTGCGCCTGCTCGACTCGATCAAGTAGATAAAATTATTGCTCAGCTATCTTTTAAAGTTCAACCACAAATTGAGAACCGTTTGCACAGCTGTGTTCAATTGCGCCTAAAAGATATTCGCAGTGAAGCGGACACCGTTGATACATGTTTGCGTTCTATTAAAGATGGCGGTTTGGGTTTGACTCAGACCCAAGCACAAGAGTTGGTTTTGAAATCTAAACCTAGCGCAGCTGTTGCCAACAATCCGCCAAAAGAGAAAGAGAAGGAAAAAGAAACGGTGGTAGAAAAAATAATTCAGCAAAGCGCGGCCACGCAGTCGGATAGTATTGCCGGTTTGGTCGCAAAACCAAATACCTCACCGACTCGTCCTTTGTCTGGATTTTCCAAGCCCTTGATGCATGATGTAAAGGCAAAGCCGGTTTCTATGAGTCCGTTAGAAGAAATCCAATTTTTTTCATTAGTCGATTTGCGTCGGTTATCTTCCAATCCTTCCGAAGCGGTCAATCGTCTCAAGCAAAAATTTGTGAATTTGAGAGATGAGTCTTATCCTTTGTTTATGCAATCTTGGAGTAGCTGGCAATCCAGCCCCTTGTTTTTAAACTATATCGAAGCGGTAGACGATGCCTTGTCGCAAAGAAAACATTTGTCGTTGGTCACCGGTGAAAAAGAAAAAATTTCACCAGCCGAAATTGACGCGCTAATAACTATGGAAAAAGATTTAGATATTTAATATGGATCAGTTTGTCGTGCCACAATTTATCGATGTTGAAGATAAAATCTTTGGTCCAGTAACCACTAGACAATTTATTATTTTATTGATTGCCGGACTATTTTTGTTTATCGCGTATAAATTGGCTGATACGGCTTTATTTATTTTCTTGGCTACTACTCTGGGTGGCTTTGCTCTAGTGTTGGCATTTGTAAAAATAAACGGCCAGACGTTTCATTATTTTTTATTAAATTTATTTCAGACTTTGCGTCGACCAAGTCGTAGAATTTGGGTAAAAGAAAGTACTAAAGACGAATTGGAGTTATTGCGTAAAGCGGAAAAAACTATTTTTATTGAAAAAACCGCGGAAGTGCCGTCGCTTTCCTATAGTCGTATTCGCGATTTATCATTGGCCGTGAATACCGGCGGTTACTATAAACCAGAGGATTAGAAAAATGTATGAAAAATAAAAAATCTATCGCTAAAAAATCTTCATTTTCCGCTGCTCAGCGTTTTTTGAGTGTGTCGGAAATTCGTCAAGATTCACTGGTGATGAAAGATGGCACACTGCGCGCGATTTTAATGGTATCCAGTATAAATTTTGCTCTTAAAAATGAAGATGAACAAAATGGTATTATTTCGGCTTACGTTGGTTTTTTAAATGGAATTGATCATCCACTACAAGTGGTAATCCAGTCACGCGAATTGTATATCAAACCGTATTTGGATGATTTATTAAAACGGGAACGTGAACAAACCAATGAATTGTTGCGGGCACAAATTGCCGATTATCGTTCGTTTATTACCGAGTTGGTAGATATGGGCGAGATTATGAGTAAAAATTTTTATGTCGTGGTGCCGTATGATCCGTTGTCAAACAAGAAAAAAAGTTTTTGGTCTAGAGCATCCGAAGTTTTTAATCCGGCCATTACGGTCAAATTAAAAGCGGAGCGTTTTGCCAAACGTAAGTATGATTTGGATCAGAGAGTGCGACAAGTTGAGTCCGGTTTGCGTAGTATTGGTCTTGAAATTGTGCGCATGGATACACAGTCGCTCGTAGAGTTGCTTTACTCCACTTATAACCCGGACATTGCGTTGACGGAAAGATTGTCACCGCTAAATGATATGAAATTAGAAGATTAATTTTATGGCTTTTAAACCACAATTTAGCGCCCAAAAAGATCTCAAAGCTTCACTGTTGAGCAAAGAAAAAAGTTCGTTGCAAAAAAAAGCGACAGCGGAAACTATTTCTTTGGAAGAAGAGAGGGTCTATCGTGAAGGCATAGTATCGCTTAAAGATATTATTGCGCCGTCATCTTTTAATGTGGAATCCAGCTTTTTACAGCTGGGTACGACTTTTTGCCGTACGCTTTTTATCATGAATTATCCGCGTTATATTTCTATTGGTTGGAGTTCGCCGGTGATAAACTTGTCCATCAACATGGATATTAGTATGTATTTTTATCCGGTCAAAGCGGAAATTATTTTGAAACAATTAAAAAATAAAGTTGGTGCTTTGGAAGCGCAAATAAACGCCGATGCCGAAAAAGGTTCGCCGCGTGATCCGATTCGTGAAACGGCTTTACGTGACGTGGAAGAATTGCGCGATAACCTTACTCAGGGAACCGAGCATTTTTTCCAATTTTCTTTTTACGTCACAATTTATACCAATAGCAAAGAAAAACTGGACCAGCTTTCCGAAGATATCGAAAGTATTTTTGGCAGTAAATTGATAATGAGTCGTAAAGTTTTATACCAGGCCGAGCAAGGTTTTAATTCTACGATGCCGCTTTGTAATGATGAGTTGGTGATTGCTTACAATATGAATTCGTCACCAATTGCCGCTTCGTTTCCGTTTATCTCCGCCGAGCTTACCTCTGACAATGGTATTTTATATGGCATAAATCGTCATAATAATAGTCTGATTTTATTTGATCGGTTCTCGATGCAAAACGCCAATATGGTAGTTTTTGCTACGTCCGGTGCCGGTAAAAGTTATACTATCAAATTGGAAATTTTGCGTTCGATGATGATGGGTTTGGATGTTATTGTGATTGATCCGGAAATGGAATACAAACATCTGTCTGATGCGGTGGGTGGTACCTATATAAATATTTCTTTGTCTTCGGAAAGTAAAGTTAATCCGTTTGATTTGCCACGTCCAATGGGTCAGGAAATCGCGGTAGATGACGTTATCCGTAGCGCGGTAATTACGGTTAAAGGTTTATTGCGTATTATGCTTGGCGGGATTACTACCGAGCAGGATTCTATTTTGGACAGAGCTTTGATTGAAACCTACGCTAAAAAAGATATTACGTCTGAGGCGGATTTAAATACGGTTGAACCGCCAATCATGCAAGATTTGCAAGAAGTTTTGGAAGGTATGGAAGGTTCGGGCGAATTGGTGTTAAAGCTTAAAAAATATACTGAAGGTACTTTTAGCGGTTTGTTTAACTCACCGACTAACGTAGAAATGAAAAATCAGTTGGTGGTGTACAGTGTCCGCGATTTGGAAGATGAGCTTAGGCCGTTGGCAATTTATGCTATTATCAATTATATTTGGAATGTAGTACGCTCTGAACGCAAGAAAAGAATTTTGGTAATTGATGAAGCGTGGTGGTTGATGCAGCATGAAGATAGTGCTAGATTTATTTTTGCTTTGGTAAAACGTTGTCGTAAATATTTCTTGGGTGTAACTACTATCACTCAGGATGTGAATGATTTTTTAAATTCTCAATACGGTCAAGCGATTGTTACCAATTCGGCCTTGCAGTTGCTTTTGCGTCAGTCACCGGCGTCAATCGATAATGTTCAAAAAATATTTAT
>CAIOJG010000079.1 GCA_903858555.1 Candidatus Magasanikiibacteriota bacterium | reverse complement strand
TCTTATTATGGCCGATTTCCCATTGTTTAGCTGCTGCCAAGCCGACGGCATCCAATATCACTAGTAGAAGAACGTATATAAAAATTTTCATGTAATTATTTTACATCAAAGACCATATAATTACCATCCAGTTTTGCACCGAGCTTGCGATAGTAATCACGGACACCAACGCCGGAAATTACAGCCATTTTTTTCACCTTATTTTTTTTGCACAAATCCAAAGCGGTCTGAACCATCTGTTTGCCAAAACCGGTATGTTGCGACGCGCCTTTTTTATGTTCCGCAATTTCTACCGACTGTCCATACACGTGCAGCTCACGAATAAAAGCTGGATAAATACCGGCCGGATCAATCCGGAAACGACAAAAAGCCAACACCGCGTCACGGGTAGAATTTTCAAAACTAATAAAATATTCTTGACCGCCGCTACTTTCGTATTGGTCAATAAACATTTTTATTTTTTCTTTTTTCCAATCAATTTCACTTTGATGGCCAACTTCACGACAGCGCAGGCATCTACAAGTTTTTCCTTCTTCTTTCATCTCGGCTTGAATCACTTGGCGCAAATTGGTGATCATGTTTCCGGCCACGATATGATGAGACGGAATATCTCGAATCAAGCGCGAGATACGTAGATAGTGGGGGACATCGGATTTAAACTCTTTTAAAATTCGTAACAGGTGTTTGTCTTTGTATGGTTTAAAAGTACCGTTGGCAACCCATTCATAAAGTTCGGAATTACGTACAACGGTACACGGATAAATCTTGATCATATCCGGACGCAAGCGGGGATCAGAAAAAATCTGACGCAACATTTTTAAATCTTTGGCCGGAGTACTATAAGGCAGCTGTGGCATCAAATGATAATCCACTTTAAAACCATAGTGACGCAAAAGTTTAGTAGCATCAACAGTTTCTTTTAAGCCGTGACCACGTTTGGTCATTTTCATAATTTGTTCATCGATGTGCTGAACACCAATTTCAATACGGGTGGTGCCCATTTCACGCATTGCTAAAATAGTTTTTTCAGTAATAAAATCCGGACGGGTTTCCAAAGTCAAACCAATAATACGATGTTTGGCTTTTTCATTTTTATTTTGAATTTTTATCATCTGTTTGCGCAGCTCATCCAAACTCATTTTTTCCGAAACCGTAGTTTTGCGCACGCGATTGCACGCTTCAAAACAGCGGGCGATAAACCAATATTGATAAGTAATCGGATAAGAGTTCCAGGTACCGCCTTTGATAATCAATTCTACCTTGTCGGTCGGATGACCATTTTTGCGCAGCGCTTCCAAACGGCGCCAAGTCTGTTCATAAGGATCAAACATCAATGCCAAAGCTCGTGCCGCCGCCGGTTCATCCGAAATATAGCTTTTTGGCATGCGCGCTTCGGTCGGACAATAGGTACATTCACCTGGGCAAGGAAACGGTTTGGTCAAAGCAGTCACAATCGTCACCCCCGACATCGTACGCACCGCGCGGCGTTGTAGGACGTTCTCCAGGGCTGGATTGGCCTTGAGCTTGTTATCTTTGACCAGTCTGTGGTATGCTTTGAGCAACGCCGTAGAAGTCGGGGCAGTCCCGATTTTTAGCCTACGCAAAACCTGACGCTTGATCACATTGATATCGTCTGGTTTCTTGGGAGGTTTCTTGTAACATTCCCGGATAATTTGTTCCTCGATGCTAGTAATT
>CAIOJG010000078.1 GCA_903858555.1 Candidatus Magasanikiibacteriota bacterium | reverse complement strand
ATGAGCACTTGTAAACGGTTGAGATCAAACCCAGAGGCGCGACGTTGCGGAAACCCAAAACTAGTTTTGGTGACTAGGGCTTGGATTTCTACTAAGATTGGTCTGGTGCCTTCCATTACACAGGTAATAACAGTACCCGGTACAGCTTCGGTGCGTTCACCTAAAAGTGAAGCGGATGGATTTTTTACTTCTATTAGTCCATCTTTTTCCATTGTAAAAATTCCCACTTCATCGGTTGGACCAAAACGATTTTTTGCGGCTCGTAGGATGCGATAATCGTGGAAACGATCGCCTTCTAAATACAAAACGGTATCCACTAAATGTTCTAAAGTTTTTGGTCCAGCAACGCCACCATCTTTGGTGACTTGTCCGATTAAAATAAAAGTAATATTATTTTTTTTGGCGGCCTCCATTAATTTTACGGTGCAGGCGCGGACTTGGTTTACGTTGCCGGCTTCACCTTCAACTTCTGCGCTTTGTAAAGTTTGAATGGAATCAACAATGGTTAGTGGAGTTTTCTCCGCCACGGCAGTAGCGATGATAGTTTCAACGTTGGTCTCGTTGGCTAATTTTAAATTAGGGGACTGGATACTCAAACGACTGGCACGCAATTTAATTTGTTGAGCGGATTCTTCTCCGGAAAAATATACAGTGTTGGCAAAAATGGCGGACAGTTGTAAGGCTAAAGTAGATTTACCAATACCCGGCTCACCACCAAGCAAAACCAAACTACCAGGAACAATCCCACCGCCTAAGACTCGGTCCAATTCGTAAATATTGGTTTTTAGACGAGTAAAATTTTTATCGTCGACGTCTGCCAGTTTGGTAGTTTTAGCCGGCGGATAATTTTGCGCTTCGGAATTTTTTTTATCGACAATTGTAGCTGCGCTCTTTTCTACCGTACCCCATTTACCACACTCCAAACAGCGCCCAGTCCATTTTTGGAATTGGGCGCCACAGTGGGAGCAGGTGAAAATGATAGAATTGTTTTTCATTTTTTTATTGTTTTGTTTGAGTAGACGATTTTGCCGAATCTGGACTGCTTAGATAGTTGCACAAGTTTTGTGACAGAGATATCGTTCTCTTAACACCACCAGCATCTACCGTACAATTAACTTTAGGCGAAGGAGAAATTCCTGCGGCCAATGATGGTGGTACAATAACAAACTGCCATTCTTTTTGTTCCCAAAAAGTACCAGTTGCTTTGCTTTTCTTCCAAGCCTGGTTACTTCCACTTGTAGCTTTTGTAGCTTTTGGTGCTTCTTCTTGAATTATGGAACAAAAGTCGCAACTGCTTTGATTTGACATAAAGTCAGAACGATTTTTGTAACAGTTTTTGCCAGTATCTTTATTTAATTGAGCAATTTGAAATCCACCAGATTGGAATTGGTAACCATCTCCTAGAGAAATTCCAACGTGACCTTTCATCAGCAAAAGTCCTATTGGTATATTTTTCATATTACCGTTTAGTGTTTGTGTCACCCAGCCGCTATTATCTAAAGCGGCCGCCAACCAATATGCGCTTCCACTGTAAATTTTTGTACATCCGATATATTCAAGAACATTGGAAGCGGTATAGGCACAGTGATTTTGAAAAACACAAATATTACTGTCATTAAGTTTTTGTGCTGTGTAGTTGGCTGCTTCTTTTGTACATTGTCCATATTGAGATGGTAGTGGACCAAGAAGTCTTGTGATGACTGCGCCGTCACCTGTATTACTTGGCGGTCCGCTTGATGAGAGGGGTTGACTCGTACCAAAATTAGGTGCTTCATCTTCAAACTCTATATCTTGTTTTACTATATACTGCACCTTTAACATCTTAAAATTTACCAAATCAGGATTGATATTGTATAAAATAGCATAAGACCCCCAGGCAATAAAGAGTCCAATAATAATTTGGCCGATCTTTTTAAGCCCGGTGATAGTCTGTTCTCCTCCCATCACCGTTATTTTGGCACCTTCCACGATTATCATTATGACCGCGATGATACTGACTATTGCCATACCAAATTTATATATTGCGGATAAAAACTCTCCAACGTAGGGGATGGTAATATACTGTGTGCCGTCGTCGGCGGTATATAAAGTATTGGAGACATCAGAAAAAGTCAGTTGAGGAATTTTTATTTCTAAGACCGGTTTAGTTATTGTTAAATCGGCGGTGATTCCAAATAAGCTGCTCTGGTTGGTAAATTCTTTCATGACATCAGAAGTGTACCAACAAACTTTATCCTTACATATTCCGGTATATGTAAAAAAATTACATTCTGAATCTAATCCGCTTGGGCAAGTTTTGGTAGATTTAAAACAATCTTGTGTGCCACATTTTATTGTTTCGGCCATTGTTGTCTTGGTGGTGGCATAAAAACAGTATTTTTGAACGGTTGGAGGGTCGGTTTCGTTCGGGGTAAAGCATAGACCAGATGAGCCACTATTTTGGCAATCAGAGTCTTTTTGACACTCTTGGCTAGTTATTAATAAATTATTTCTGTAATAGCACTTGTTATCGGCACAATATTGCCAAGTGTCGGTTGTTCCGGTGTGGTTGCAATCTTGACTGGAGCTACAGCTTTGTAATTTTGACGCATTTTCTTGGCAAGTTTGGAAGTCTTTAAATTCATTGGTGCCAACACAACCAACCGCTTGTGGGTAATTGGCTGGTTTTGGGATGCAAACATTTTTTACATTACAAAAAACGGATGTCGCCACGCTGGTAATTTTATCATTACATTCTTGTAATGTATTAAAAGGCGCGCTTTGGGTCGCTTTAAAATTTACCGGTAAATAAATAAGAGCCGGATAATTGTCGCAAGAAAAGTTTTTTACCGAAGGTTCACAAGTCAGCTGTGTGCTACCGGCTGTGCTGCCAAGGCAGTAAGCATCTAGCGATGGAGCTACTACAAATTTACCGGTGCCTTTTTGTCCGAGTGAACTTTTGCAATAATGTAAATTATGACTGAGATCCGGTAAATCATTTACACATTTCCAGTCGCCACCGTCGGTGGTGCCGCCATATTTATCTTTACAGTCGGAATCACTCCAACAAGTACAAAATGTTTGTGAATTTGGCAAGTTGCTTCGTTCACAATCTAGATCACCACCGCCAATTTCACAGTCATCGTTGGTGACTGTATTTTTACATCCCGTGTCACCGATTTGGCTGCTGGCCGCAAAAGCGGATTTGGTTGGTAATGCCAAAAACAAAACGACAGCTATTAATAATATTTTTAGGTTGTGTTTTGTCTCTAGCATATTATTTAGCGATAAATCTTGTTAAAAGATTGGTGATATCAAGATCTTTTTCTAAGGTAATTTTTTTATTGTTTATGTATATAGTCGGCAGTGTGGAAATGCCCAAAGTTTGGGACATATCAACCACGCGTTTAATTTTTTGAGTGGCCTCGTCAGAGGTTAGACAATCTGACCATTGGGTCGTATCTAGTTTTAAATCATTAGCAATTTGTTCCAATCCTTTTTGGTCGGTTTTGTTTGAACCTTCATTTATCGCGTCCGCGAATTGCCAAAAATTATTTTGTTTCCCCGCGCAAAAAGCCGCTCTTTCCGGCAAGTCATTGGCCTTAAAAAATAAGCTGCCCTTAGGAAAGTTTTTTAAAAACATTCTTACATCTTGAGGGTGAGCTTTGACAAAGGTGGTAATTTCGGAATATTTTTTTTGACAATCGGAGCAAGAATAATCACCAAACAATACTACGGTTAATGGTGCCCCGGGATTTCCTAAAGTAAAATCATCATCTTCTATTTTAATGTCGTAATAGTTGGTGCTAACTAATTGGGTGTCCACCGGTTTGATTATGATTTTATTGGCTTGAATCAGTTGCCAAGCAAAAGCGGAGGCGGCTATTATTATCCCTAAAGATATAAATAAATAAAGTTGTTTAGTTGGGTGCATACTATATTTTTATTTGAAAAACGCCGGGTTGATTTTGATCGGTGAAATAAAGTTGATTTTTTACTTTATCAAAGTTTATTTGTGTAACGTTATAATCACCGCCTAAATCTATGGCGGTTTTTAGTCCGGTTTTCAAATCAATTTTGTACATTACGTCAGTGCTGTCTGAAGCGACTTCCGGCAACATCCCGGCACCCTGAGGTAAGTCTTTTGGTACGGCGCAATACAGAGTAGTGTCACCACTAAAAGTACATTTGTGCGCCCAAGTGTTAAGTTTTAAAAGTTGGCGATTGTTATCGATATTGTCACCGTATGAGTCTGTGATCCATAACTCTGGTTTGAAATCGCTACGAGTGCTGTAAACGCTATATAATAATTTTTCTCCGGTAGGTGACCACTGTGGTTCAAAACCATCGCCTTCAACTGTGGCTGATTTAAAATTTTCTCCGTGTAAACCTACAAATAATATTTCTTTTTGGTCGGCACCCAAAGTTTGTCCGGTTTGTGAAAAGGCGACGGTTTGGCGTGATGGTGACCAGTCCATGGTGACTTTGTCAGCGTTATCTCCCATCGGTTCGACTAAGGTTGTGCCACTGCCGTCGTCATTGATGGTGACTAGCCAGCGATTATCCGGAGAAATACCAATACTTTTGGCAGCGACTTGGTTGCTGTCTGGTGAAAAGGTAAAATCTTGCCAATGTTTTGGTAGGGTGGTTTGTTTTTGTTTTTCAAAGTTATAAATAATTTTTGAGTCGTCCGGATATGCCAATACGGCTTTGTCGTTGTTTTGTGCCCAAGTTACATTACTTACATTATAAAAAGTTTGATCGGATAGTGTCTTAACTTGACCGTCACTACCAAGTTTATAAAATTTTCCGTCGGAACTATTGTAGTAGCGGATGTTACCGTTTGAATTTACGGAAGGAAATGAAACCGCGTCCGATATTATTTGTTTTACGGTTGGGGCAGGGACATAGCCGGTATTTTGAGGGGTAATTTGTGGCACTAATACATTTCCACGTCCTAGCTCTGTACTGGTTATAACATTTCCAGTCGTGGTGACCTCTCTCTGACCGGCACCAGGCAGTTGTCCGCCAGGTTGTGTGGTTATTTCTCCGCCGGGTGAGGGGGTGGTGGCTTTTTTAAAAAGCCAATAAAGACCAAAACCAATTAAAGCGGCGGTCACTAGGAGCAATAAAATTAAGGATAATCTTTTTAAGGCTGGATTCATAAAATTTAATTATTTTAAAATTATCTTTCGTAGCTTTTTGTATGATAAAAATAGTTTTCATTATCGCCCCCTTTTGGTTTGGCAAGCTTTCTGATTTTGTCTACTATGTCGTTTAATTCATGATTCTTTTTTCCAATTCTTTTTAACAATCTTATACCTGGACCGTTAATCATTGAACCAAAGAGTAAAAAACCAATAGGGAAAACTATAATCCAATCAAATATCGCCATTATTACTGTCCACCACCATAGTTCGACTGACCAACTGAGCCAATACTTTTGGAATCTGATAATTGCTTCTCTCCAGACTCCAATTTCAAGTTCCGGATATAATACCAAAGCGTCAAAAAAGAAAATTTCTTCGTGTAGCATCATCATTAGTCCGTCTCTTCGGTGGATAGTTTTTTTCTTTGACAATTGTTTTGCCAGCGTCGATACTTCGTGTTGATAGCCGGTTACTTTGAAAACTATTTCCGGAAAGTATAGTTCCAATACTAATTTTTCAAACGAACTGATTAGCTTGCCGCTTTTTTTGCTTAGTTCTTTTAATAATTTTTGTTGTTGTTTTTTACGGTTGCTTTTTTGCAAAGCGTTCATTTTACTATAGGCGATATCCTCGTTTTGTTCTTGTTCTTCTCTTAATCGCTCCTGCTCTTTATGTCTTTCTTCATCTTCCGGTGTCCAGTGTTCAGATGCCGGTTCGGTATAAATATGTGGATTTTCTTTTTGGTTATTTTTCGAAGCGGTTTCGTCCGGTTGTGCCAATTTTTGAGAATTAAATTCGTTGTTTACTCTGTTTGGATTGACTAGCGGTGGAGTCGCGACGTTACCATGTGGAGAGGCAGCTGGTTTTTTGTTTCCGCGTGGTCCGATATGTTCCAAATCTCTATTGGTAACAGTAGATGGTATTTTTTGTTCTTCTGTTTTTTTTATTTCTGTTATCTCGGTTGGCGTTTCTGTTTTTGTGGTAACTTGTTCTTTTTGTTGCGTAGACGTTTCTGGTTTAGGTTGATTTGCTTCGGTAATTTTTGGTGGTTCTTTGGACACCAGCTCGATGTGTTTTTTGGGAGCTTGCTGTGTCGCGGGCTGTGTGACTTTTTCTTCTACCGGTGTTTCTGTTTCAGCAGCTGTTTCTTCTTCATTTTCTTCGTTTGGTTGTTCCGGAGTTGTCGGTGTAGTAGGCGGGGTGCTAGGTTTGGTTGGGGCGGCTTCTTGAATTTCACTATCGGCCGCATTTTGTTCTATTAATCCGGCGCCGATTGCGGCTGTGGTGGCGGCTAGGGCAGCTTTACCGGCCGCGCTTTTTGCAAAAGGTAATTGAATTTTGGCGTTTAATTCTACTTCGTTTTTGCCAGTTTTTTTGACACCACTACCGGATAAACTCTCTATGTTTAAATCTTTACTCTGTGCGTTTGGTGAGCCGCTAATATCAATAGCGTCACCTTTTTCGGAAACGTTTAGTTGGCTTTTTTTATTATTTTTACTTACTTTCCCCGCCATATTTTATTTTAAAGACAACTGCTTTTCGGTTATTTTCAATTCGTATTGTTTTTTATTTTTTTTGTTTAAAATTATGTCGGCCATCATTTTTTCAATTTCAGATCTGAGTTCGCGGCGAATGGAGCGGGCGTTTAGGTTATTTTTTGGCAGACCGGAAATATATTCGGAAAGAGTTTCGTTTTGGGTTTGGATTTTGGTGTGATATTTTTCCAAAAGTTCGTTTAATTTTTGAATTTCTAAAGCCGCAATTTTGGCCAGATCGTCGTTTTTAAGATTGTTGAATAAACAAATCTTGTCCAGCCGATTGATAATCTCCGGTGAAAAAAATTCTTTGAGTTTTTCGGAGATTTTTTCCGAGCGGGCATTGTCGGTATTAGTGCTTTCGCCAAAGCCAAAAACAGCGTTCTTGGCTTGTTCACTGCCGAGCGAGGTTGTTAGTATTATTATAGCATGTTTTAGAGAAATTTTCTTGCCGGTCGAGTCCGTAATCTCGCCATTTTCTAGGATTTGTAAAAGTAGTTTGGTGACGTCTTTGTGCGCTTTATCGATTTCATCAAAGAGGATGACGCAGTGCGGATTATTTTTTATTTTGTCCGTGAAATTATTGCTTTCTTTATAGCCAATATAACCGGCTGGGGAACCGAGTAATTTGGAAACGCCAAAGCTTTCGTTGAATTCGCTCATGTCGAGTTTGATGAGCGAGTCTTTGCCGGGATAAAGGGCGTGAGCAATGGTTTTGGCGAGCTCGGTTTTGCCGACACCACTTTGACCAACAAACATAAAAGAGGCAAACGGACGGTCAGGGTGGTTGAGACCCAAACGAGCACGAT
>CAIOJG010000077.1 GCA_903858555.1 Candidatus Magasanikiibacteriota bacterium | reverse complement strand
CTATTATGGTTATTGCACTTCACTTTTAGATATTACTTCTTGGTCCAGTAAAATTTTGACCGATAAAATCATGAAAGAATTGCATGATCATCCAGAACGTGATGCTGTGATTGGTTATTACACTACGGCTACACAGTTGGCACCAGTGCAAAAGTTGGAGAAAGAAATTGGTGAATTATCTGGCAGTAAAGATTTGGATAAAGTTGTAGACAAATTGTGGCAAAAATATCATTGGATTCCTGTGAGTTTTGTGGGTGAACCTTGGAGTAAAGAGTATTTTTTTAATTTATTAAAAACTCATTCTAAAAAAAGTTCCACAGTACTGGTAAAACCATCTATAAAATTATCAAAAAAATTAAAACATCTTTTGTGGACTTTGTCTCAGATAACTTATCTAAACGAATATCGTAAAGGAATTTTTTCTCAAGTTAGTTTAAATATACGTCCATTTTTAAATGAAATCGCTAAGCGTAGTAGTTTGAAAGATTGGAAAGAAGTTTCTTTGCTTACTCATGATGAATTAATTTTGGCGGCTAAAGGCAAAGATTTTTCCAAGGTGGTAGCTCGTCGTAAACAAGAAATTTTTGCTATTCATAAAGTTAGTAACAATAAAATTGAAGTTGTCTACGGTCACAATGTCAAAAAATTTGAAAGTAAATTTAAAATTAAAAATACCAACGTGTCTGAATTTGGTGGGGTTGTTGGAAATAAGGGCAAAATAACTGGCACAGTAAAAGTTATTTTGAATCATAGTGATTTTTCTAAACTTAAGGACGGTGATATTTTGGTGGCCAAAATGACTTCGGTGGATTATATGCCCATAATGAAAAAAGCGGGCGCATTTATTACTGATGAAGGTGGTTTGGCTTGTCATGCCGCGGTGGTCTCGCGCGAGTTTGGTTTACCGTGTATAATAGGTACAAAAATCGCGACCGCTGTTTTAAAAGATGGAGACATGGTGGAGGTAGATGCCAACAAAGGAATAATTAAAAAATTAAATTAATTTATTTGTATAAACATATGAGTACAGAAAATTTGAGTCATGATGAAAAAGCAGCTAAATTTAGTTTTGAAAAACCAGAGGCCAACAAGGAAAGTGAATTTTCTTCCAAAGTAGTCCTAAACTTTTTTAGACATGGTGAAAAGAACCCAGCGCCTGGTACAGACGAACTTACTAAAGACGGCAGAAAAAAAGCGGTCGCAGAGTTTGCGGCGCGTTTTGGTCAAGATGGTAATCCGCACAAAATGGCTTTTGGTAGTTGGATAAAACGCTCCGAAGAAACCGCGGCGTTGGCTTTGGAAAATACCAATCTTGATTCAGAATTAGTAGATAGCTACGGTTCAGTTCAAGAACTTACCGATGCGATTGATGCGGAAGCTACTGATGCTAGCGGTGAAAAAGGATTGGCTTTTGGAAGTAAAACCGGTGTGCGTGAAAATTTAGGATTTAAATTTAAAAAGGGACCGGTAATGGACGCAGCGTATGCGGCTATAAAAGATAATAATTATTTGGGGTGGTTGGCTCACGAAGCTGACACAATGATACCGGCAGATGACACGGAAACTTGGGGATTGAATCGTCAGGCCGCTAATATAGCGGATGAGATTGGAAAATATGTAAAAGTAGCTGGAAATTTTGACCGTTTAGTCGCTAAAAAAACACAAGAAGAAGGCGGCGAAGATTTTGGTAACACTCTAGAAAGATTTATGGGGTCTCATTCGGGCGTGCTCGAAAGTTTTTTAGTGAAATTAATTCAAAAAACAAAAGGCGAAGCTGAAAAAGAAAAATTCGTGAATGCGTTGCCGGAAGCTTTTGATTTTTTGGAAGGTTTTACAGTGGAAATAGAAAATAAAGCTGGTCAAACCGAACCACAAGTAAGAATTAAATATGAAAGAAAAGGTGACACAGAAGAAAAATCTTTCAAATATGATGAAATGGTACCGGTATCTGTGATACAAGAAATAATTTCTGAAGGTAAAAAATAATATGTCATATACCTACAATCCAATCTATACTCATTTTAAAGGTGACGATATGACTCGTTGTGAGATTGTAGAGCGAGCGGTCGTAGAGGCAATATTAAAAAGTAAAATGGTTGATGATAAAAGAGCGTGGAGTAAAACTTTTGAACTAAAGCATAGTTCTTCGGTTACGCAATTTGGTAGGGTATTGGCTCAAAAAAGAGGTTTAAGTCCGGAGCTGAGTGCTATTATTTGTGCTCTCCATGATATTTATGTTTTTACAACCGGTCGTGTTACTGATCACGCTCACAAAGGAGCCCCGATAGCACGTAAAATTCTTGAAAAGACTAAAAAGTTTACAGAAGCGGAAATTAAATTAATCACTTCGGCGATTTATAATCATAGTGATAAACATATTGTTGGCAAAAACCCGTATGTTGAACTTGTAAAAGACGCGGATGTTTTTGATTGTGGTTTGTATGACGGGGTGCACGATGCTTATATCTACGAAAAATCTCAAGATACTTGTAAAAAATATTTTTCTAGAATTAAAGCGGTTCGCAAAGAGCTTGGTCTGCCAAAAGATTCTCAGTGGGATAGACTTGATTACGTAGAGCGCGGTAAAGAATTTTATAAAAAATAAAGATTTATTTGTTTGATATGTCCAACATAAAATTTTTTAAACAACTTTCCAAAAGTGATGTGGCCATTGCCGGTGGCAAGGGGGCGTCGCTAGGTGAAATGACTCAAGCTAAAATTCCGGTGCCACCGGGGTTTGTGGTTTTGTCCAGCGCTTTCGATAGATTTTTGGAAGAAACAAATCTAAAAGAAGATGTTGCTGCTCAACTTAAAAAAGTTAATCCAGACGATACGAATTCGATAGATAAAATTAGTGCGGTCTTGCGTGATATGATTCATGATACCGCGATGCCAAAAGATATTGAAAAAGAAATTTTAGTTGCGTTTAAAAAACTCGACGCCAAGTTTGTGGCGGTGCGCAGTAGTGCGACCGCGGAAGACTCGGCGATTGCTAGTTGGGCGGGGGAGTTGGAAACTTATTTGAACACTGAAAAAAAAGCGGTGTTGGAACGAGTGAAAAGATGTTGGTCTTCACTCTTTACTCCGCGTGCTATTTTTTATCGTCATGAAAAAAAATTGATTGATCACTATGTGTCGGTAGCGGTGGTTGTGCAAAAAATGATTCAGAGTGAAATTTCTGGTATAGCGTTTACAGTACATCCGGTTACTGAAGATAGAAATCAAATGATTATCGAGGCCGGGCTCGGACTAGGTGAAGCAATAGTATCGGGACAGGTGACACCAGATAGTTATATTGTGAATAAAAAAGAAATGACCATCATGGATATAAATGTCAGTGAACAAAGTCGCAAAATGATTCGTAAAGTCGGTAAGATTAAAGGACAAACGGATGAAGAAAATAAAGCTAATCATTGGGTACCTACTGGCAAAGATGGTGATAAACAAAAATTAACCGGCAAAGAAGTTATCAAAGCCGCTGAATTATTTTCTAAAATTGAAAAACACTATAAGTTTCCTTGCGATATCGAATGGGCAATGGAAAAAGGAAAGTTGTATATTACTCAGAGCCGTCCGATAACTACGTTAAAGAAATAATCTATGATTAAGCCGGCAACCGATAAAAAAGTTTTTTTGGATTATTTAAAATCTCATTCCAAAGAAGCATTTTTTAGCAAACATTATGGATCTTACATGATGCCGATTTTTGTGCAGGGTTATTTTGCGGTTGCGCGCGCACTCAAAGATTTTCCATTTTCTATGAAATGCGCTCTGTCATTTCAAAATTTTACGGTTGACCGTGAGTTTGATTGGCTTTGGTCCGTAGAAGATATGCAAAAAACCAGACGTTATATTTTTTCG
>CAIOJG010000076.1 GCA_903858555.1 Candidatus Magasanikiibacteriota bacterium | reverse complement strand
TGCACCACTAATCGCTAATGCCATTTTCGATGCCACCGGTATCAGAGTAAAATCTTATCCTATTACTGCCGAAAAAATTTGTTTGGCCATATTGGAGAAAAATAAAGAGGGAAAATAGAAATAAAGGCCACAGATGTACCTGTCGGCACACAGGTTTACAGATTAATATTGTGAATTTTAAAAAAAATTCATAAAACAAAAATTGTGTCAACAATGATGTCACAATTACAATAAAAGAACACCTTAAAGCAAAGTGCCGTAGGCACGAAATATTTGTAGAAAAACAATAAATGCTTATTATACAAATAATTCAACGTTATAGCGAAAATAAAATGACAAAAACTCAATAAATGAAACCCTTAGAAAACATCAAAATATTAGACCTCTCCCGCGTTCTGGCCGGCCCATTCTGTACCATGATTCTTAACGACCTGGGTGCAGAAATCATTAAAGTAGAAGTCCCTGAAACCGGTGATGATTATCGTGGTTATGGGCCTTTTATCAATGGCAAAAGTGCCTATTTTATCAGCGTAAACAGGGGCAAAAAAAGCATTTCTTTAAACCTTAAATCTGAAAAAGGGAAAAAGATATTGCTTGAGCTGGTCAAGAAAACCGATGTGCTTGTAGAGAATTTCCGCCCCGGAACCATGGAAAAACTAGGACTGGGTTATGAGTTTCTTAAAGGAATAAACCCGAAGCTGATATATGCCGCAACATCCGGCTACGGCCACACAGGCCCCGATTCTAAAAAACCAGGCTACGATATTCTGGTACAGGCTGCCGGTGTTATGGGCATTACAGGCTGGCCAAACATGCCACCCACCCGCGTGGGTTTGTCTGTAGGTGATTTAACCGGGGGGCTTTATCTGACTATCGGTACGCTTACCGCATTGTATCACAGAGCCATTACCGGCGAAGGACAGAAAATAGACATTTCGCTGTTAGATTGCCAGGTAGCCCTTTTAGAAAATGCCATCATGCGCTATCAGGTTGAGCACAAAAATCCTGAACCTATAGGCAACAGACACCCTACTATTACGCCATTTCAAGCCTATAAGGCCAGTGATGCCTATTTTGTTGTGGGTGTGGGCAGTGAATCCCTTTGGAAAACATTTTGCATGGCCATACAGAAAGAAGATTTGACCAATCATGAAGATTTTGCCACAAACAAAAAAAGAACAGAAAACTTAGTAGCACTTAATGAAATACTTGACCCCATCTTTGTCACAAAAACAGCTAAAGAATGGTTGCAGATAATTGAAAAAGCAGGAGTACCCTGTGCCCCTATTAATACTATAGATAAACTTTTTGAAGATGAACAGGTAAAAGCCCGCAATATGATTGTAGATGTGTACGATGCCAAAGCGGGTGATTTAAAAATAGCAGGCAATCCCATCAAAATGACCACCATACCCGAAACTTCCGACAGAAAACCAGCCCCCGAAATCGGCCAGGACAATGATGCTGTTTATTTTGAATTACTTGGCTTTGATAAGGCCACCATTGCACAATTGAAAAAAGAAGGGGTGATTTAGAGTTTCTTGAATAAAAAAAGAATAGCCACAAAAAGCACAAAGACACAAAGATTCACTAAGATTAAATTATTGATTTTGTGCAACTTAGTGTCTTGGAGTCTTAGTGGCAAAAAAATGAAGATTCATTTGATTAATAATAGTAAAATAAAATTTCAAACCAATGCCCCAAAACATTGCCCACATTGCCATAATCGTTGATGACTATGACACTGCCATTACATTTTATACAACTAAATTGCATTTTAATCTGATAGAAGACACAATATTAAGCAATACCAAACGTTGGGTATTGGTTGCCCCAAAAGACACTACAGGTTGTTGTTTATTATTGGCTAAAGCCGCTAACGAAGAGCAAAAAAGCAGGATAGGCGACCAGACAGGCGGACGCGTTTTTTTGTTTCTGAATACCGATGATTTTGAGAGAGATTATCAGAATCTTTTGGTCAATGATGTTAAAATAATCAGAGAACCGGTAGAAGAAACATGGGGAAAGGTGGCCGTTTTTGCAGATTTATATGGCAATCTGTGGGATTTAATTGAAACAATGAAATAGTTATCCTTAATATTATATTTAAGTTTTTTTAAAAAACCATCTTGAAAACCTTACTTTTTTCTCTCTTTTACGGAATTTTCTTGTTGGATCAATTCCTGTTAGGCTCTAGTACTACCGCTCGGTTCAGGCGCTATCGTTCGGCTCTGGCTCTACCGTTCGGCTCAGGCTCTGCCTGAGTCGCCCTATTCCAAAAGACATATCGGTGAGTGTGT
>CAIOJG010000075.1 GCA_903858555.1 Candidatus Magasanikiibacteriota bacterium | reverse complement strand
TTTTTTTAACATTGAACGCTCGAGAAATTTGTGAACCACTCCGCTCTGGCTCTGTAACTCGCCTGTGGGCTCGGGCAACAGAGCCAGCCACGCTACGCTTGTTCACAAATTGTCTCCTCGCTTTTCAAATGTTAAAAAAACTATTACCCCACTCTGAATTAAATAACATATTTTATGTCCATTTATTTGTTCAACTCGATGGGACGACGACTTGAGGAATTTAAATCTTTGAAAAAAAATAAGGTTTCCTTATATACCTGTGGTCCGACTGTTTATAATTATGCGCATATTGGCAACTTGCGTACTTATATTTTTGAAGATATTTTGAAACGGGTTTTGTCCTACAATGGATATAAGGTAAAGCACGTGATGAATATTACGGACGTCGGACATTTGACCGATGACGCGGATGACGGTGAAGATAAAATGGAAAAAGGGTCAAATCGTGAAGGCAAAACTGCTTGGGAAATCGCGGATTTTTATACGCACGAATTTCGGGCTGATATGGCGGATTTAAATATTATTCCTCCATATATTTATTGTCGCGCGACTGATCATATTCCGGAACAGATTAAACTTATAAAAAAATTGGAGAAAAAAGGTTTTACTTATACCACTTCCGATGGCGTGTATTTTGATACCAGCAAACTAAAAGATTACGGCAAACTCGCCAATTTGCAAAATCAAGATTTGCGCGCGGGTGTACGTATCGATGTCGGTGACAAAAAAAATAGTACTGATTTTGCGCTTTGGAAACTTTCTCCTAAATTACAGAAACGTCAGATGGAATGGAAAAGTCCTTGGGGCGTTGGTTTTCCCGGTTGGCATATTGAATGTTCAGCCATGGCCACGAAATATTTGGGTCAACCTTTTGATATTCACTGCGGTGGCGTAGATCATATACCGGTACACCACACCAATGAAATCGCGCAAAGTGAAGCGGCTTTTGATAAACCTTTGTCCAACTATTGGATGCACGGCGAATTTTTATTGATGGGTTCAGACAAGATGGCGAAGTCTGGTGACAATTTTGTAACTTTGCGTACTCTGAAAGAAAAAGGTATTTCCCCACTCGCCTATCGCTTTTTACTTTTACAAACTCATTACCGCAAACAGCTGGCTTTTTCTTGGGAGGCTTTGGAAGCGGGCAAAAGTGGTTTGAGCCACCTTTATCAAGCGAGTAAAAAATTATTGAAGAAAGAAGAATTTTTAAAGTCCGCGACTAAAGAAAAAATCGAGGGAGAAAAAAATATAATTGAAACATTCCGAAAAAATATTAATGACGATTTGAATATTTCTGGTGCGCTCGGTTTAGTGTGGGAAGCGGTAAAATCTAATAGCATAAGTATAGATACTTTACTAAAATTTGATGAGGTGCTTGGATTGAATATAAAAAATGAAATAAATAAAAAAGAAGCACCACTACCGACCGAAATACAAAGTCTAATAACTAAACGAGATGAAGCGCGCATCAATAAAGATTGGGCACAAAGCGATCAACTGCGCCAACAACTTGAGGCTCTGGGATATCAAGTAGAAGACAGCAAAGAAGGAACAAAATTAACTAAAAAATAAACACAAAAGCAGCCTTCTAAAAGGCTGCTTTTGATGAGTGCCGCAAGATTTTGTCCGAGATACTCACCAGCGCCTTGCGGCAGCGCGCCGGTAAATGCGGGCATGATTGCCCATTCAATCACAACCGTCGTCACCACACAACTCCACGGAAATCGATGCTTCCACGCTGTACTTCGCTCTGGCAATTTGCATACCAAGCTTGAAACTAGCGTCGCCGAAGGCCGGACCACTGCAGCCAACTTCCACTTCAGTGTGAAAAGGCTCGGGAGAATCCTTGTCAGGGTGAAAGCCGCGCAGGTTTTCGTAAAGTTCGCTCTTGATCACCAGCTTACGGCCTTGCACGAGTGCTACGTTCTTCGCCTGAGCCAAAGCTTGGACGAGAGATTCGGCCTGAACCGCGAGCATGCGACCATCGCGCAACACTTCGTGGCTTGCCGAGTAACGCTTGTCGCAGGTCACGAACAGAAACCAATTTTTGCGTTGAACATCAGACATTGAGACACCTCCATAGCTGAAAGCTTAACAGAAACCTACTTTTTGTCAATCATATAATTAAAAATACACCAAATTAATTGGTGTATTTCATTATATATTCCAGATCGTCCTCGTTTTTATCACAAATAAATTATGATGAAAACGAGTAGGGACGATCTGGGTAGAAAGTCGCCCACAAGTGCTTTATGAGCAACTTATCAAGGAAAGACTTTTCAGATGTTTTTTGCGGGAGTCAATATCACTCTACCACTAAAACAATCTGAGCGTATTTACGCTAGGTAGTCCGTACCTACTGGTTCGGTGGGTTGAGCCACGTGCAATCCCACGTGTGCGCGGTGCCATCGACCGCCATTGAATTGCTCAGCAAGAAGCCGCGCGGCGTTGTCTGAAAATGCGCGCACGGGAATTGGGTCGTGTGCGGCCCTTCTTCATCCTGCAGCTGGTAGTAGGCGGGCAGCTTGGGATCGGCGAATTGCATGCTGGTCAGGCTGTACGTATCGTTGGTCTCTTCCCCTGGGCGCGTGTACACACAGGAGAAGTTCTGGACTTGTCCAGCCTTCGGCGCATCTTCTTCGCAGCGCCACGGCCAACCAGCCGGCGGAACGTCCGAAGCGGTCGTCGCGTCGGCGCTGGACGAATCGTCCGAAGAACATGCCGTCCCGTTGTTATCGCCGGAAGCGCCCACGCCGTCGCCGCAAGCCGAGAAAGCCAGAGCCGCCAGAAACAAGCACAGTGTGCGAATCGTAAACATGAAGTCCTCCACAGAAACAAAAAGAAAAACAATCGGGCCCTAACCGACAATAAGCCAGCAGAACGAACGTTCAGAGGCAAAGGGTACTATCTATTCCTATAAAACTTAGAAATATATAATACCCCAAACCTCTTTAAGTACGATTTACCTAGTTTAGTTTTAAAAGAACTAACTGGGGAGTATACGCTAAAAGAGCGAATTTGTCAATAACAAGAAAAAAATAGCGCTAAGATTAGCGCTATTTAAAAGTATTTTTAAACCCAATCCTTCTTTTTAAAGAAACTATACATCGTCAACGCCCCAATAAACATCAACCCGACGATTATCCAAAAACCACCCGGTAAATTTGTAAACGGATTACCAGGCGTATGGATAGAAAATAAAGTGGCAAACAAAGTTAGAGGAAAAGTAATAACCGAAATAATGGTCAAAATACGCATGATATTATTCGTACGCAATGACAACAACGATTCATTG
>CAIOJG010000074.1 GCA_903858555.1 Candidatus Magasanikiibacteriota bacterium | reverse complement strand
TCCCGAGTATTTGTTGGTATAGCGAACAAACGCCCATCCAACCAGAAACACCGCTAGACTCCCCAGCGTCACCCAGATTGGATGACAAACCATTTTCTCCGGCTGTTTTACCGGCAGAAAGAAAATCAAACTGGGGATAGACCCCAAAATAGTTAGGAGAGCCCCGGCTGGACTGACGGCCATCGCCAATCCTCTCAAAAAGTTCAAGACCTGTCGCATGTTTGATGGCCAAAGATCCTTTCCCCGTAACCGAAACCCTACCCAACCAAACACATACGACATCACCATCAAATCAGTCGACCAGAACAAAGCTGGCCATCCCAGCATGAAATCCGGCATCGCCATGGCGGCTGAGGCCAAAAACCACGCAACCAACAGAGACAAACAAGAAATCTTATTCACCAGAAAATGCCACATGACAAACTCCGTTTGCATCCTTGGATGCTGTTAAGTGAGCCCAAAAATCCACTGAAGAACAGCGATCGGCAAAACCGCAACCAAACAAGCTGCGGTAACCACCGCCACAGTCCCCAAACCAATAGCCAATGCCTCAAACAATTCCATTTTTACCTCCCCAAATCAAGAGTGATTGGATGCATCTAAAATACTATACACATATGCCCCCTGTCAACACTTGACAAAATAGCCCATATCTTGTATTATCTAGGCAGAACTAGTTCAGGAATCGCAGTATTTATCTGATACTTTGACTCTTGGGCGGACCAGAAAAATCGTGGCTGATTATATATGGTCAGTTTTTTTGTTTAATAAAAAAACTCTAAGAAATAAATATTAACTCACTATGCCTACAGTAAACCAACTCATCAAAAAAGGCCGTGTGAAAGTTGTACGTAAAACTAAGGTTCCTGCCTTGCAATTTACTATCGACAACTTGCACCGCCGCAAAACTGTATTTGCCAAAGGTTGCGCCTTCAAACGTGGCGTATGTACCAAGGTTTATACCACTACTCCTAAAAAACCAAACTCCGCTTTGCGTAAAGTCGCCAAGGTGCGTCTTTCCAATGGTATGGAAGTTATCGCCTATATCCCAGGTGAAGGCCACAACTTGCAAGAACACTCCATCGTGCTATTGCGCGGCGGTCGTGTAAAAGATTTGCCAGGTGTACGCTACCACATTGTGCGCGGTGTTTACGATGCTCAAGGTATTGAAAAACGTCGCCGCAGTCGCAGTATCTACGGTACCAAACGTCCTAAAGCTGCCAAGAAATAATTTAATAATGACATACTCTTATGCGAGGTAAACAATCAAAACAACGTGTCATTGCCGCTGATCCAAAATTTGGAAGCGTCTTGGCCGCTAAATTTATCAACTTTTTAATGGAACGCGGTAAAAAAACTACTGCTCAAGGTATTTTCTACGGAGCAATGGAAAAAATTGCCGAAGATACCAAAAAAGATCCAATGAAAGTTTTCGAAGAAGCTATCACCATCATCCGTCCTCAGGTAGAAGTTCGCACTCGCCGCGTTGGTGGTGCCAACTATCAAGTACCTTTGCCAGTACGTGGTGAACGTCAAAATGCTTTGGCTTTCCGCTGGATTATTGGTGCGGCTCGTGCCAAAAAAGGCCAACCAATGTATATGAAATTGGCTACTGTTTTGGCTGATGCTCAAAACAACACTGGTGATGCTGTGAAGAAACGCGACGATGTACACAGAATGGCTGAAGCTAACAAGGCTTTTGCTCACTTTGCGCGCTTTGCTAAATAAAAATTAAAATAATTTTTTATGCCTCGTGAATATTCACTAGAAAAAACACGTAATATCGGTATTGCCGCTCATATTGATGCCGGTAAAACAACAACTACCGAACGTGTATTATTTTACACTGGTAAAAAACATAAAATTGGTGAAGTGCATGAAGGTGCTGCTGAAATGGACTGGATGGAACAAGAAAAAGAGCGCGGTATTACTATTACTTCCGCCGCTACTACTTGTTTCTGGAAAGACCACCGCATCAACATCATTGATACTCCTGGACACGTAGACTTTACCGTAGAAGTAGAGCGCTCTTTGCGCGTACTTGATGGTGCAGTCGCTGTATTCGACGGATCTCAAGGTGTAGAACCTCAATCTGAAACTGTTTGGCACCAAGCTGATAAATACAATGTACCACGCGTACCATTTGTAAATAAAATGGATAAACTTGGTGCAGATTTCTTCATGTGTATGGATTCCATCACTGAACGTTTGTCCAGAAATGCTTATGCCGTTCAGTTGCCAATTGGTGCGGATAGCACTTTTGAAGGTTTGGTAGATTTGATTGAAAACAAAGCTTACCACTTTGAAGGAAAAAATGGTGAAAATATTATTGAAATTCCAATTCCAGAAAACATGGTGGAACAGGTAAAAGAATACCGTGCCAAATTGGTAGAAAAAGTTTCTGAAGTAAGTGATGAAATGATGGAAAAATATCTCAATGGTCAAGAGTTGACTGTTGCTGAAATTAAAGCCGCTATTCGTACACTAACTTTGAAAAATTTACTTTACCCAGTTATTTGTGGATCTGCTTTAGCAAACATCGGCGTTCAATTCATGTTGGATGCAGTTGTAGACTACTTACCAGCTCCTACAGATCTAGCTGATATCAAAGGCACAAACCCAGATACTGAAGAACCAGAAGTTCGCCACGCCAACGACGAAGAACCTTTCTCCGCTTTGGCTTTCAAAATCATGACTGACCCATTTGTGGGTAAATTGGTTTTCTTCCGTGTGTATTCTGGTCACGTTTCCGCTGGTAGTTATTTGTATAACTCCACCACTGGTGAACGTAGTCGCTTGGGTCGTATCGTGCGTATGCATGCCAACTCTCGTGAAGATGTAACTGATGTATACTCTGGTGAAATTGCTGCCGCGATTGGTTTGAAAAATATCACTACCGGTGATACTTTGTGTGACGAAGATCACCAAATCATTTTAGAAAAAATCATCTTCCCAGAACCAGTTATCTCTGTTGCTATCGAACCTAAGACTAAACAGGATCAGGAAAAGATTGGTATGGCTATGCAGAAATTGGCTGAAGAAGATCCAACTTTCCGCATCAAGACCGATGAAGAAACTTTGCAGACCATCATCTCTGGTATGGGTGAATTGCACCTTGATATCATCGTTGATCGTATGCGCCGTGAATTCAAAGTAGAAGCCAACGTCGGTGCTCCTCAGGTAGCTTTCAAAGAAACTATCCGCACCAAAGCTGATGCTGAAGGTAAATATGTAAAACAATCTGGTGGTAAGGGTCAATACGGTCATTGTTATTTGACTGTTGAACCTCAAGAACCAGGTAAAGGTTTTGAATTTGTGGATGAAATTAAAGGCGGTTCGATTCCTCGTGAATTTATCCCAGCTATTGAAAAAGGTGTAAAAGAATCTTTGACTCGCGGTATCCAAGCCG
>CAIOJG010000073.1 GCA_903858555.1 Candidatus Magasanikiibacteriota bacterium | reverse complement strand
TGTGGTTGAATCCAATCTAGAAGGCAGCTTTGCCAATAGACGCCGTGTTACCAGCAAATCTATTGCTTTTGATTTTGATCCAAAACTTATTGCCACTGTAAAAAAATATCACTTTAATCTTTTCAACCTCGCCAACAATCACAGTTTAGATATGGGGCGCGAAGGATTTAAAGAATCACAAGATAATTTGAAAAAAAATGATATTGCGTATTACGGCCAACAGTACAAAGTAGATAATACCAATTTATTAGTGAAAAAATTTGGTGATTTTACTTTTGGATTTATTGGTCTGGATGATACAATAAATAAAGTCCAAATTTCACAAGTAAAAAAACTAGTGGATGCTGCCAGATCACAGGGTGCGGATTTTGTAGTGATAAATATTCATTGGGGAAATGAATACAAACCATTGTCGAACACTCGTCAACGCGAACTCGGTCACGCTTTGATCGACCTTGGTGTAGACGCAATCATCGGCCACCATCCACATGTCGTAGAAGAAATGGAAGTATACAAAAATCATCCAATCTTTTATTCTTTAGGAAATTTTGTTTTTGATCAATATTTTTCCGTACCAACTCAACAAGAATTGGGGCTTGGCCTGATCTTCACCAAAGCTAATGAACAAAAATCTATTTCTATTTACACATTCCCGTTGCAAAGTGTACACAGTCAAATTTCACAAATGAACGAAAAAGATTCTTTAAAATTTTTTAACGACTGGATAAATAAAAGTCGTTTAGGAGATAAAGCATTCAACAATTACCATTTAACTTTAGACATATGATCGACACCCACGCCCATGTTCAGTTTAAAGCCTTTAAGGATGATTTTGATTCGGTAATAAAAAAATGTTTAGACCGGGGCATGATTTTAAATTTGGTAAGTACCCAACAAAACACCAGTGCCGACGCTATTGCCATGGCCGAAAAATATGACAATGTCTACGCAACCATCGGTTTACACCCCGTACATCTGCACCGCACGTTTGTGGATGAAAAAGAAGGCGGCGAATTTATGTCGCGCGCGGAACTTTTTGATTATGAGTATTATAAAAAATTAGTACAAAGTAGTAAAAAGGTCGTCGGCATAGGGGAGTGCGGACTAGAACTTTTCCATGTGCCGGAAGGAACAAATGAAGAAGAAGTGTTAACCAAACAAAAAGAGGCTTTCTTGCAACAATATAAACTAGCGCAAGAAATGAACCTCGCCATGTCTATCCACGTGCGCGATGCTCACGACCAGATGATAGAAATTTTAAAAACTTTGCCGCACCCGATTCGTGCGGTGATACATTGTTATACCTCAAATTGGACTCATGCCCAAGAATATCTAAAGATGGGCTTATACTTAGGATTTACCGGCGTAATTACTTTTCCACCAAACAAAACCAACCCGGAACGTCAAAACAGCCTGCTCGAAGTAGTAAAAAATGTGCCGCTAGATCGGATGGTTTTAGAAACTGACTGTCCATATCTCGCCCCACAAGCCTACCGTGGCCAACGTGCTGAACCGTGGATGGTGGTAGAAGTAGCTAAAAAAATCGCGGAGGTAAAGAACCTTGGAATGGAAGAAGTGGATAAACTAACTACTGAAAATGCCAAAAAATTGTTCAATTTGCCTTAGATTAGCCAATTGGTCATCCTCAGGCAAAATTTTTTACCCACTTGACCAAAACCTTAATTTTTAGTAAAATAATGCCGCTTACATTTATGAACATTGATAGTCATAAAAAGCCTAGCATCGAGCAAAAATACTACATTTTTGCCCTCAAGATTGCCGGTGACTTTGGCTTCACTTTGGCCGCTCCAGTGCTTATTGCATCGCTTGTCGGTCAATATTTAGACAAAGTTTATAACACCAGACCGCTGTTTTTCACCATTTTACTTATCTTGTCAGCCTTGGTGACAGCGAACCTGATATATAAAAAATCCAAAAAGTACGGCCAACAATTTCAAGATTTGGATAAAAAATAATAGAATATATGATTCACATCCCAACTCTAGCACCTGAAACATTATTTCATATCGGATTACTTCCGGTCACAAACACGATGATCAATGTTTGGTTGGCGATGGCAATCTTTTTGGTAATCGGAATTTTCATTAAAAAACAACTTTCTTTCCGCCCCGGAAAATTTCAAAATGGCTTTGAATATATTTTGGAACTTTTGATGGGATATTTTGATCAAGTCACAGGAGATCGTAAAAAGACTATGCAGTTTATGCCAGTAGTCGGTACGCTCTTCTTTTTTATTTTACTTTCAAATTGGCTCGGCCTTTTGCCTGGTACCGGTAGTATTACTTTTAGAAACGAAATGCTTTTGCGCCCAGCTAACACTGATTTGAATTTAACTGTCGCGATGGCTTTAGTGGCCGTTATTTCCTCGCACTTATTTGGTATTTTCTCAGTCGGTTTATTTACCCACTTAAACAAATTCATTCAGCTCGGCACTTTTTTCAAAAGTTTCAAAAAGGGGCCAATCGGAGTTTTTACGGCAATTATCGAGCTCGGCGTTGGTCTGATAGAAATTGTGAGTGAAATGGCCAAAGTGCTTTCTTTGTCTTTGCGTTTATTTGGAAATATTTTTGCTGGCGAAGTTTTGATTTCAGTGATTAGTGGGCTCGTGAGCGCACTCGTACCAGCACCATTCATGCTGCTTGAGATTTTGGTTGGTCTGATTCAAGCCAGCGTTTTTACTATGTTAACATTAGTTTATTTAACAGTGTTAAGCACCGCGCCACACGGCGAGGAGCATTAATTTATTCACGATATTTCAGAGCGAGGCATATTTATAAAATAAACAAGTCCTTCGCAAACTGATGTATCAATAACGTATGTCCTATATGGATCACGAATCAATGTTGGCTCTGGCCAAAGGTTTGACCATGGCAATCGGTGGTATGTTTCCAGCGTTGGCAATTGGAAAAATTGTTTCCAAAGCTATGGAAGCAATCGGACGCAATCCAGAATCTGCTGGAAAATCTTTCGTACCGATGTTGTTGGGTGCCGCTTTTGCGGAAGCTATCGCTATCTACTCTTTGGTAGTAGTGTTCACTTTGAAATAGTTCGAACGGTTTGATCATTCGTGGTCAAACCACTTTGGAAAATTTCTAAATAAAATATGATACTTACAAATATTGCATACGCCGCGGAATCGGCCGACGGAACAACTCAATCCACAGACACTTCTGGTGGGGTACTTAGTGATCTTGGAATCAACGGAGTTTTGTTTGTCTCTCAGTTGATAAACTTTGCGTTGGTCTCTGCTATCGTTTGGTTTTTGATTTTAAAACCATTGACCAAAAAAATGGCCGAACGTCAGAAAATGGTAGACGATAGTATTGATAACGCCAAAAAGATTCAAGAAAATTTGGCTAAATCTGAAAAAGAATACCAAACTCGTATCGACAATGCCAAAGTAGAAGGAAATAAAATTGTGGAAAAAGCGATGACTGCCGCTCAAGCTGCCAGTGAAGAAGTGAAGAACACCGCCAAAACAGAAATCGAACTTTTGGTTGTACAGGCTCGCAAGAGTATCAAAAATGAAAAAGAAGTAATGCAGAAAGAATTAAAAGAAGAAACTGCCGGATTTATTATTTCCGCTATGGAAAAAATCCTCGGTGAAAAAATGGATTCTACTAAAGATAAAAAAGTGATTGAAGAAATTCTGGCCAAATTAAAATAATATGTCAAAAAATACGCCAAGACAATTAGCAGTGGCGCTTTATGAGGTGACCAAAAGCCTAGACGGAAAAGATCAACAGAAAGCGATCCAAAACTTTTCCAAACTAGTCGC
>CAIOJG010000072.1 GCA_903858555.1 Candidatus Magasanikiibacteriota bacterium | reverse complement strand
TCTTTAAGTTCTTTTTCTGAAACTTTAATTTGGGCAATTTTTTCAAGTTCAATCCGAATTACTTTTATCGCTTCCGGTAAACGAGACGGATCCAAACCGGCTTGAACATAGGCTGTACCAACATCACGATAATTACTACTACCAGCACGTACCATATAGGCCAAACCACGTTTTTCGCGCACTTCTTCAAACAAACGAGAACTCATGCCGCCGCCTAAAATAGTGAGCAGCACTCTCATCGCGTGACGATCTTTGTGATTTAATGGCAAACCTGGAAAGCCTAAAATAATATGGGATTGATCCAATTTTTTATCTTTTACCGCCACTCGGTCAACCAAAGCTAAATTTTTCTTTGGCCAAACAAATTTTTTGAAATCATTTTTACGAACGGTTTTTTTAACTTTATTTTTTAGACTATCTGGACTGACAAAATATTGTAAATATTTTTTTAAATTTTTGTTTATACTGCCGGCCACTACCAATACCATATTGTCTACTTTATAGACGGATTGGAAATAATTCCACAGTTCATCGCGATTCACACCGCGCACACTCGCCGGTGTACCGCCGATATCCCAACCCAAAGCACAATCACCAAAAAGCAACTGCTCATACAACATATCCACACTCATGGTTGGATTGTCTTCGTACATACGCAGTTCTTCCACGATAACACCTTTTTCTTTTTCAATTTCCGCGGCATCAAACTTGGAATTAAACAACATATCCGACACCAAATCAAAAGCTAATTCTTGTTTAGCCGAATCAATTTTGACATAATAACCGGTATAATCTTTGCCCGTAAACGCATTGTAATCGGCACCGGCCGCATCCAAAATTCGTGACACATCTTGAGCGGTTGGACGTTTCTGCGTACCTTTAAACATCAAGTGTTCCACAAAATGCGAACTACCGGAGATTTTTTTATGCTCATAGCGAGAACCAACCGGCACCATTACCATCACGGTGGTGGCGCGCGTACCTTTGAGAGGCGCAGTGATCAAGGTCAAATTATTTTTTAGCTTTTGAATTTTATGCATAATATTTTTTAAGCGTACTTGCTCTGTAAATAATCTTTAAGCGCCGAAATTTCCACACGGTCTTGAGCCATAGTATCACGATCGCGCACCGTGACTTTTTTATCTTCTAAAGATTCAAAATCAAAAGTGACACAGTACGGTGTACCAACCTCATCCTGACGGCGGTAACGTTTACCAATACTTTGAGTTTCGTCGTAATCTACGGAAAAATATTTACGCAAATCATTGGCGACTTCTTTGGCCACACTGGACAGTTCTTCTTTTTTAGAAAGTGGCAAAACGGCCACTTGAATTGGTGCCAAATGTTTTGGAAATTTCATCACCACACGCGCTTCAGTCTCACCCGCTTCGCTAGTTGGGGCTTCTTCTTCACTATAAGCTTCCAGCAAAGACACCAACAACATACGATCAATACCAAAAGTTGGCTCAATCACATGCGGCAAAAATTTCTCATTAGTTTCTGGATCAAGGTATTGCAAATCCGCTCCACTTACCTGCTGATGACGAGTCAGATCAAAATCAGTACGGTATGCGATGCCGTGCAATTCTTTGACACCAAACGGATATTTGTATTCAATATCCACAGTGCGCTTACTATAGTGTGCGCGTTCACCATCTTCAATCTCATGCCAGACCAGATTATCCATATCAATCTGCATAATATCTTGCCACCAACGCTTGATCTCACTGAGCCACATTTCAAATGTTTGTTCCCAATCTTTTGGATTGATAAAATATTCAAATTCTCCAATTTCAAACTCACGCGTGCGGAAAATAAAATTTCCCGGAGTAATTTCATTGCGGAAACATTTACCAATCTGAGCAATACCAAATGGCAAACGACGACGAGTCGCAGTCTGAATATTTTTAAAATTCACAAACATCCCAGCCGCAGTTTCCGGACGCAAATAAGCCGTGGTCGCGCTATCCTCATTGGTGCCCAAAAAAGTTTTAAACATTAAATTGAAATGTTTAGGGTCGGTCAAAGCACCGTCGCAATCTGGACATTTTACTTCCGAAATAGTTTTTGGATTGCCTTTATCGTATTCTGGGCGCAGACTTTCGGCTTCCAAAAGATGATCACTACGAAAACGGTGATGGCATTTTTTACATTCTACCAATTCATCACTAAAATTTTGCAAGTGTCCTGAGGCTTCCCAAACTTTTGGGTTCATAATAATCGCAGCGTCCATCGGCACCATATCGGCGCGTTCTTGTACCCAAAATTTCCACCATTCTTTTTTGATGTTTTGTTTCAGCAAATGACCAAGTGGACCGTAATCCCAACTATTGGCCAAACCGCCATAAATTTCACTGCCCGGAAAAATAAAACCACGACGTTTGCAGAGCGAGACAATTTTTTCAATATCTTTAACCATATTAAATAGTGTTAATTTCCGATTCTTTTTTATCCCCCACATCTTTAATTCTGTCGTTGCATTCTTTGACCAATTTTTCTAAATCTTCTTGTGCTTTAAATTTTTCATCTTCACTAATGGATTTGGCTTCTTCTTCCGCTTCTATAAACTCACGAATTTCTTGACGAACTTTTCTGGATGAGACGCGAGCATTTTCTAGTTTTTCGTGCAATATTTTTGTCAATTCACGACGACGGTCAGTGGTGAGATCCGGTAAAATTACGCGAATCAAACGACCATCATTGACCGGATTGACACCGATCCCAGAATCACGAATTCCTTTTTCTACTGCCCCCAAAATACTTTTATCCCAAGGTTCGATGTTCAAAGTTTTGGCGTCCGCTATCGAAATAGAGGCCACGGATTTTAATGCTTGATAGGTACCATACGACTCGACAGAAATATCCTCCACCATCGCGACGGAAGCGCGCCCCGTACGCAACCCGGTAATATCTTTTTTCAAAAAATCCACGACACTATCAAAATCCCCCTTAAATTCATTGATGTTCATATTAAATAAATTTATAATACGGCAAAACCCATCGTCACCACATTGTCCTGATCTGGATTTACCAAGAGCCAAACCGGAATGGTGTTGGTTGGTAATTTTTTAGTCACCCAATTTTTACCGCCATCGGTAGTCTTGTAAAAAGTGGAACGCACATTAACATTTTGATCTCCCAAAATCGTACCGGTATAATACATTTCATTTTGGTTTTTTGGATTGATGCCAAACGCGTAAATATTTACACTGCCTGGAGGAGTGATTAATTTTAGATCAGTCCAAGTCGCACCGGCATCATCCGAACGCAAAATCCCATATTTACATATCCAAAATAAACTATCTTTTTGAGCATCGTTAAATACCAAGCGATTAAATTTATTGGCATCGGTATAATTATCAAAACCAGCCGACATATCATCCCAATCTTTTCCATTGTCGTCAGAGCGGAATAAACCATTGCTATAACCGGCTAAATATAATCTGCCTGGATTAAATTTATCTCCAGTCATATATTGCAATTGGAAACCTAGACGTTTTTGTACATGCCAGCCTTTACCGGCGTCATCACTTGCCAAAATATCACCACCAAGTTCAGCGGCATAAACAATATTACTGTTACCAAAATCAACTACCAAAGATACCACGCGTTGATCACCACGCTCTTCGGTATACACAGTCTGCCAAGAACGAGAACAGTCGACGGTTTTATAAATATGTTGACCTTCACTGACATAAATTACACATTTATTTTGAGGATCAACCGCAAAACCATAAATAAATTTTCCGGCCATAGCGTCGACACTCTGCCAACTCTGCGCGTTGTCGTAAGTATAAAATAGTCCTTGACCGCGCGAAGCTAAATAAATCGCGTTGTTATCTTCTGGATCGGTTTGAAAACGATAAACACCAACACCGGAAATACTTTTAATTCCGATAGGGGTCATTAAATTTGAAGTTTGTTTCCAAGTCTCACCCTTATCCGTCGATTGATAAACACCGGTCGGACCAGATGCTGGAGTACCACCAAATTGCACACAGCCGGCTCCGGTAAAAATCAGCACACTGAGCATTGAAACTAGCAGAGATATTTTACGCATAGATTAAAATTTAGTTAAAAGCTCTTCTATCGCCAATTTGGGATTCACATTGGCGGCGAGCATATTTTTTATTTTTGAAATTGAGTCAATCAACGCGGCGTAAACCGGACTATTTTCCGCGGCCATCTTTTCGCGGCAAATCATTATCCATAAATCGAGTATCGGATCCAGTGTTTCTTTTGTTTTTACTTGACCGCCTTTTTCGCTGAGTACGTCTTCCATTTCTTTCCAACGCAGATAAATCGGTGCGGCGGAAATTCTTTCAAAGCGTTTTTTTTCGGCAATGCAATTTTCTAACAACTCGGGATTTTCCACCAACTCTTTGGCGCGCCCCGGTCTTCCCCAGGACAAACCAATAACTTTTTTAATAATTTCCGTTTCTACATTTAAAGATTCTAAAAAAGTTTTTATTTCATCATCGGATACGGTGCTAAATTGGAAAGTCTGACAGCGTGACTGGATTGTCGGTAATAATTTTTCATCATTTTCAGTCAAAAGAAAAATAATACATTTTTGTGGCGGCTCTTCCAGTACTTTTAAAAGCGCGTTTCCGGATTCATCGTTTAACAGCTCCGCTTCGTCCACGATGGCCACTTTAAAACCATTGGACCAGGAACGCTGGTAAAGTTTTTCTTTGAGTTCACGTACTTGCTCGACCGCGATTTCTTTCTTTTTCTTACCGGTCTTCTCGTCTTCCAAACGAGTGAGGTAATGATAGTCGGCACTAGAATTTAGCTTTGGCAACTCCACCCCCAAGATTTTGGCCGCCAAAAAATTGGCTAAAGTGCGTTTTCCGACTTGGCCGACGCCAGAGAAACAACAGGTTTGACTTAGCTGGCCATTTTTTATGGCTAAATCAAAGAAATTCGCGATTTTTTGGTTACCGATAAAACGCATAAACTTTGCTTTTAGTGTAGCAAAGTTTAGGGTTTTTGGCAATAATGAGCGAATTTTTAAGGCAACGGCAAATCCGAGGTAATCACCGGATCAAGATACCACTCATTTGGGTACCATTTCATACCAACATTTACAAAATTACGTGAATCCATATTTTGCAGATGAAGTTCTGGAAACGGCGAACTTGCTGTCCAAACTGCAAAATCCAAATTCATCAAAGTAGTATTATCCAGAGTCAGCTGCCCGCTTTCCTCAAAAATGCCATTTACTTGATCTGTTGCTGGCTTGGCGCCGATGTAACCAAGTGTGCTGTTTGCAATATTAACTTTTGAATCTCGGATATTTAAGACATTGCCGGCCATCGGCAGACCGTTTGTCAGTTGGCAATTATTCATAGCCAGCTCACCATTATTTACAACCGTTACCATACCACGATAACCATCGGCGTGATCAAACAAACCACGACCACCGGAAATATTTGCGCTATTCCAATTAGCCTTACCACCGTCGACAACTATTCTCCCCCAATAATCATCCGCGGCCATACTCGGTTCTTGAAGCGGCAAAATATTAATTGGGTTGGAAGGCATACCATTTAAATTTAAAGAGCCGTTCACAACAATATAACCATGTGGCTTTAATTTAATTGTGACACCCGGATCAACATCCATTTGCGCGCCGCTTGCAATCGTCACATACGACCAAACCATTGGAATATTCGTGCCCACGACAGTGTTGGCAGAAACAATAACTTGATCAATCAGCACATCATTGCCGGCATTATTTTGAAAATTTATTCCTGACATTTGTGGCCAAATTTTATTTACATAAATCGCCCCCGTATCTTTGGAAAAATTATTTACGGAAAGATTTTGCAAATTTAAACTACCGCCATAATTTTCTATAGCCAGTTGGCCATTGGCCAATGAAGTATTCTGAATTGTCGAATTGGAATCAAGCAAATAAAAAGTTGTGTTGCCGTTGTCGGAAAAAATTGAGTCACTAATATTCAGAGTCGCTTTATCCGCGCGAATCGCTTGATTTACCGGACTCCCCCACATTCCACTGCCGTCCAAAAAGAAATAGCGACCGGCATAAAGCATATCCAATCCGGAAATATTTCCAGCTGACCCAGGATAAAACATTAGACCTTGCCAATCGTTGCTCGCGGGTGTGTCTTTGATAGAAGTCAAGATTATTTTTTTATCAACCGTGCCGTTGATATTTAGATTTCCGTGAACATCAATTTTAGAAGTGTCATAAAAAGCTTTGATGGTAACACCCGGATCAATATTTAAAGTTTTTCCAACCGGAATTGTGTAATAAGTCAAAATGTAAGGATAACCGTTATTTTTTAAAGTGCGAACATCTTCGGTTTGTGTACCTTGCAAAACTATCGGGCCAAAATTGGATTGTTTAGGTGAACCAATAACCGAACCGGCGCGGTCGCCCACCATTCGCAGCCCTGGGCTAGTCTGCCAGTTGGTCGAGCTATTACCTGAAGTTTGAGAATTTATTCTGGCCATCGAAGCATATTCCGTATTTGATCCGGCAAACCAACTACTGCTGGCATCGACTTCATCGACAATTTGACCGTCACTATTTAAAAGTTGAACATCTTCGCCGCTGTCATTTAAATTTCCAGAATAAGTAGCGTCCGCATCAATTTCAGAAACCGTGCGGTCGTCAGGAGTTTCTAAGAGAAAATATCCGTGTGGTGGGATAACAGAATTATTTAATTTAAATACCGCCAGTTCACGATTGCTAATTTTTATTTTCCACCATTTGGAAAAATCATCAGCGGGAAAAAGATTTATCGGCTGATTCGTGTTGTTGTAGAGTTCAATATATTCGGCGTTGGGAATATAATTGGCGACGCCAGCCCAAGCGATTTCATTGATAACGACGTCGGGGGCTGGTTCAGTGACAACGGATATGGTAGTAGAAGGAGTGGAAGAAGTTTCGGAAATTTCTGGCGTGGTGGTGATTGTAGATGTGGGAACTTCTGGAGTTGTTGTCGGTGTGGTTGTAGCTGTAGAAGAAGAAAAATCTTCGGTAGAAGTGGAAATAGTGGTGGTATCTACGACAATCAATTCTGGCTGCGGAATATTTATAATGCTTGCACCACCACCGCCACTACCGATAATCAAATTACTGGTTGTGGTTGGTGTCGTAGACACGAACGGCTGAGTACTACTGCTTGGAATTGGTGCTATAGGTGTGACCACCAAAATTGGCGCCTCTGCTACCGGCGAAGATGTAGCGATATTTGACGATGATGTGGGCAAAATTTTAGGATTAATATTTTTACCAATGATTTCAATTTGTTTAACAGCGTCATTGGCTACCTGGCTAATTACGCTATTATTGGTGCTGCCTTGAGCGGTATTATTTTGGGTAAGACTTTCAGCCAAATTGATTACCGGAGCCACTAAATTTCCCAACGCGCCCACTAAATTTTGTTTAAAATATGGTAATTTTTTAGGCTGATTTTTTTGGGTTTCATCGAGGAATAATTTTATGGTACCGGCGCTGTAGCCAATGGCTTTGGGGAGGAGGTGGTTGGCGTAGTCGGAGAGAACAAGCGGATGGTCTATTTTTTTACCACCTTGATTATTTTTCCAATCTGATTCACCTAAAGAATAATATAAATTTTTACCAGAACTATCCTTATAAAAAATAAACGGATTTCCATTATCTTGTTTTAAAATATCTTTTTTAACTATATTATTTATTTTGTAACTTTTATCCTCAATCGTATCATCACTATAAAAATTACTATTAGAATAATTAGCCGCTTCATCAAAAATATCATTCAGACTATTTTTATAAATAGGTTTAACCTGGATATCTTTACTTACTTCGTCCCAATT
>CAIOJG010000071.1 GCA_903858555.1 Candidatus Magasanikiibacteriota bacterium | reverse complement strand
TTCACCACTTTGCGGTGGCCGGTGGATTTTTGGAAATAAAAAACAACAACAGAGTGATGGTCTTGGCCGACAATGTGGAAGCCGCTGATCAAATCGATGTAGACCGCGCGCAAGCTGCCAAAGAAAAAGCTTTAGCGCAGATGAAGGCGCTGAAGAATACCGACGATGTGGATTTTGTACGTATGCAGGCTTTGATTGAGAGGGAGTCCAATCGTATTCGTTTGGGGAGTAAGTGGAAGAAGCATACGAAGGATATTGAGGTGTAAATATTATTAAGACCGGAGTTATCCATTTAAACAGAGAATACAAAAGAGTTGGCGAAATTGATTATGACAAACTTTTTTTAATTGTAGATCTCACTGGTGAAGTATCAGAATCCCAAGAAAAAGTAAAAAAACAAATGTCTGAGATGAAACAGTATTTAGACATGCCCGAAGAGAAAAGATGCGAATGTTTATATAGAGGGAGAAACTCACAGTGCACCTCTTTTAAATATTCCAACCCTGAAGTTCCTGAGTATTCTGTTCATGATATAAACCGAATTGGAGCAAGCAAGAAAATACTTTTTGATTGGATAGATCGTAAAATATACGCTATTGAAGATATAGACAATCCGGAAGTGCTCAAAGGGGCAAAGAAGGCGCAGTATGACGCTTGTTCTTTAGGTAAACCGGTGATTGACCATGTGGCTATAAAAGAGGCTTTGGATAAATTGGTTTTTCCTCTGCACTTCTTTGATTACGAGGGTTTTGTGAGCGCGATTCCGATGTTTGATGGCTTTGGAGCTTATGAACAAATTCCTTTTCAATATTCTTTGCATATCATGCAAGCAGAGGGAAGTATAGAACATAAAGAATTTTTAATTACCAATCCAAAAGGGGATTTAACCAGACCGCTGGTTGAAAGAATGAAACAAGATATCGATTCAAACGGTACAGTGATTGCTTGGTATAGTTCATATGAAAAACAGCGTAATGAAAAATTGGCTAAATTACATCCGGATTTTGCGAAGTTTTTAGAAAATATAAATGAAGGCATGTTTGATTTGATGACTATATTTTCTGAAAATTATTATGTAGATTCGGCGTTTAAAGGAAGTGCAAGTATAAAAAGAGTTTTGCCGGTGATTGTGCCAGAATTAACATATAAGAGTTTGAATATTCATAAAGGTGATCAGGCAAGTGAGCGTTGGGAAAAGATGATTTCGAGCGACACGCCGGAAGAGGAGAAAAAACAGATTGAAAAAGATTTGCTTGAGTATTGTAAGATGGATACTTGGGCGATGGTGAAGATTTATGAGTTTTTAAAGAAAATTGTATAAATTAATATAACAAAAAACCTAATCGATATTGATTAGGCACTTTGTTGAAGTAGCGTCTCATAGGATGGAATTCCTCAGCTTAAGTCCCGAGTACCTCGGGGGAACACCAAGGCACCCTATAAGTTATTATAGCTAACTTCATAAATACTATAAATAAAAAAATAGATTTTGTCAATTTTTTATATTATATAAGAAATAAAACGTATGAATGAAAAAACAGTAAACAGAATTGGTTGGTTCGCCTCACTCATGGCCACCGCCATGTATGTTTCTTATATTGATCAGGTTAGACTAAATCTTTCTGGCCACAAAGGCTCTTTGATTTTGCCAATTATTACCACCATAAATTGTACCGCTTGGGCGATTTATGGACTTTTTAAAGAGAAGAAAGATTGGCCGATTGTGGTGTGTAATATTCCGGGGATTATTCTTGGTATTATTACCGCAATAACTGCCTTATAAAAAAAATATGAAAAAAATATTTTCTATTTTTGTGGTTCTGCTAATTTTAACTGGGGCCGGATGCAACAACCAACAAGAAGAGTCCGTTGAAACTTCTGTGCCTACACAAACCGTCACTCCACAAAATATTTCCGACCAACTACCACTCACACAAAACAACGAGTATCACCCAGAAGAATCCGCATTGAAAGAAAATGAATACCGCACTCTCGAACAAGATCTAAATGGAGACGGAGAGAAAGAAAAAATTTCTTTAACTTTCAAATCGGCGTACTCAGATATTCACACTATTCTACACGTCGACAATCTTTCTGTAGAAGTGCCTGGAAACAATCCTTCCGGTCATTTTGGCATTGTGGATATAGGCAAACAAGATAAATTTAAAGAAATCGCTGTGACTGATAACGGTCCAAGCACCGACTTCACAACCAGTTTTTATTTTTTTGATGGAAAAAACCTTGCGTTTGTCGGCACCATCCAAGGATTATACGAAGACATGCATTTCGACGGTAAAGGAAAAGTCACCACCAAAACTCGTGCCAATATTTTGGATACTTGGTTTTTTGATGATGAATACGCTTTGAATCAAAATCATTCATTAGTAAATATTCCAAAAGACTTTTATTCTAGAGATACAGCCGTCACTTTATTAATCCCAACACTATCACTGCAAACATCTCCTACAAATACAAAAATATCTGTAACGCTTAAAAAGGGAGACGAGGCTACGGTTATCGGTTGCGACAATAAAAAATGGTGTGAAATAAAAACTAAAGCCGGTAAGACTGGTTGGTTTGCTGTTGGGGAGTATGAAACAATCATTAGCGCCAATGGCACGGTTGGGGCTGAGGTATTTTCGGGATTGAGCAATGCTGATTAATTATGCAAAATATTATTATTTCCGTAATAAAAAATGAAGACGAGGTTGAAATTCTTAGAGACAAGTCTTCGTTTAATTACAAATATAATCAAACTACAATCGACCTGCTAAAAAAGAATTTTAAACTGAAAGACAGCTTGTATCTGCTTGCCACGGAAAACAACGATTTTGTTGCTTTTTGTTCTTTGGACAGAGAATGGTGGGAAGATAACTATTTTTTTATACGCGAAATTATGGTAAGTGAAAATTTCCAAAGAATTGGTATAGCAAAACAATTGATTGAAAAATGTATTCAACACGCAAAGGACAAAGGAGCAGATGGAATTGTGACAGAAACAGCCTTTGATAATTATCCAATGCAACAACTATGCGAAAATAACAATTTTAAAAAATGGGATAATCCTGAATGGAAAGATGGGATTACTTATAAATTAGAATTTTAAAAATTGGTAAAAATATGCAGACAAAAAATATTTACAAATTACCAATTGATTTATCCAAAGTCACAAAAG
>CAIOJG010000070.1 GCA_903858555.1 Candidatus Magasanikiibacteriota bacterium | reverse complement strand
CTTGCCCTAAAAATATTTTCTTGGCCTTTTAATTTTTTAATATCGACACCAACAAATAAAGTACTCTTAATCACGGTCAAAAGTTCACTTACCAATCTTCTTTCTTTTGGCGTAAATTTATTTAAGGCTTTTTGAATTTTATCTACCATACTATGTTAAAGTCTGGCTAAAATTTCTTCAATTTTCACGCCGCCTTTTTTAATTTTTGTAAAATCTACCACCTCTTCCCAAGTTTCATCAGTGTTAATTGGGCTAATAGTAAAAACCGGTTTTGAGCGTCTAACCACAGTAAAACTGGCTCCTTTATTTATTTTAACTATATAATCTTCCAAATTTTCTCTAAGCTCTTTTACTCCAACAATGGTATTTTGTGACATATTTTAAAGTTAATCTTTAAACTACCTTTAGATTAACATAAATCAAAACACCCGTCAAGAAACTTGAATTTTTCGCTAAACTCTGATACACTTTGGCCATATGCCTCATGCCGATAATCGCAAAGCCCTATATGACTATGAAATCCTGGAAAAATACCAGGCCGGCTTGGCTTTGACCGGTCAAGAAGCCAAATCCATCAAAGCCGGACATATGTCTTTAAAAGGCTCCCATGTCACCTTTCACAACGGTGAGGCTTTTTTATTTAATGCCAATATTTCCAAATATCCCCAAGCCGGTAAGCTTCCCGACTACGACCCCACCCATAGCCGCAAACTTTTACTAAAAAAGAAAGAAATCCGCTATTTACAAGGAAAATTGCAAGAAAAGGGCTTGACAATCATACCCCTGTCAGTGTATACTAAGAATCGTTTTGTAAAGATTGAAATCGCTGTGGCTCGCGGCAAAAAACAGTACGATAAACGCGAGACAATAAAGCAGCGCGACACGCAACGTGAAGCGCGCCAAGCGATGAAATTTTCAAACTAATTAGGGGGTGCCGTGCATTGACAGAAGTTTCTGCGTACGCCCGCATGCCGAGGGTGTTTGGACCTCGTAAATCCCTAAACACATAACTAAGTGCAAACTTGTTATCAAAAGTAAAGACAGCGTTTTCTTTCGCCCTTGGCGGAAGTTGCTGCAACTTTGCTCCGGTCGCGGCTTAATAGTCGTTACCCATCGCCTGCGCAATATCTCATAGCGTAAAGCGGTGTCACTCATGGGGTGTAGGTATAAAGTGCTGTCAGACGGTTTATATCGAAAGTAATTCTGGCTCGCTGACACGAATTTCGTTTTCTTAATATCGTGGCAGTTAAATAAACAGGAGAACTAAGCATGTAGACGGTTTATTCAAAATTATCTGGACGCGAGTTCAACTCTCGCCACCTCCACATAAATTTTTTTATGCGTATATCGCACAAACGAAAAAAAGAAGAGCCTAAAAAAGCTTTTTTATACAACGAAGGTATTTCTGCTCCTGAAGTTTTTACTCTCGACAGTGAGGGTAAATCTCTAGGCGTAATGAAAACCGGCGACGCGATTCGCGCTGCCCGCGAGCTAGAACTTGACTTGGTGATGATCAATCCGATAGCTGAACCACCAATTGCCAAGATGCTGGACTTCGGACAGTTCCGTTATCAACAAGAAAAAGAACAACGCATTCGCAAAGCCCACCAACATGTGGTAGATACCAAGGGCGTGCGTATGTCACTGCGAATCGGCAAGCACGATCTGGATATTCGCAAAGTTCAAACATTGAAATTTCTAAACGAAGGCGACAAAGTGAAAATTGAAATCGTCTTACGCGGTCGAGAAAATCAGCAAGGTGCATTGGCCTTTGAAGCGATGAAGGGCTTCCTCGCTGCCGTCAATGCCGAAGTTCCTACTCGCTTTGAGCAGATTGCTGAAAGACAAGGAAATAAAATTACTGCAATTATTGTAAAAAATTAATTTAAATCTTATGCCAAAACTAAAGACACACAAAGCGACATCAAAACGCTTCCGTGTAACCAAGAAAGGAAAAATTATCAAACGCACTGCCGGCCAAAATCACTTCAACTCCCGTGAAAATGGTAAAGTTGGACGCAACAAAAAATCTGACCGTGTCATGAGTTCCACACTCAACCGCGTAATCCAAATTACATTACCAAACTAATTTTAAAACTATGACCAGAATTAAAGGTGGTTTACTCCACAGCAAGCGCCGCGCCGGAATTTTGAAACATACCAAGGGTTACCGATGGGGTCGCAAATCCAAGATCAAAGTAGCTAAAGTAGCAAAGATGAAAGCTGGTCAATATGCTTTCGTAGATCGTCGCAAAAAGAAACGTACCGCTCGTCAATTGTGGACTGTTCGCTTGAACGCTGCTGTACGCAAATATGATTTGAGCTACAGTCAATTTATCGGCTTGTTGAAGAAAAACAAGATCGAAATTGACCGCAAAGTATTGTCTCAATTGGCCCTAAACTACCCAGCAGTATTCGCTAAAATCGTCGAAGCCGTAAAAAAATAAATTATCCACAGTTTTGATTTGACAGGTTTTTTACGCAATAGTATAATTGTATTACAAAGTTAAAAAAGGTCCTGAGAGTGTTTGGTAATAGTGTGAGTACCCCCTCCTTTACTCATTACTTATACCGAACACGCCTAGGACCTTTTTTTGTTTTCATTTTTTAACACTTGACGAAATTAGCAATTTAAACTATAATATTCTTTGTAAAACTTTGGGTCGGTAGTTCAACTGGTTAGAGCACTGCCCTGTCACGGCAGAAGTTGCGGGTTCGAGTCCCGTCCGACCCGCCAATGAAAACCCCGTCTAAATGCCGGCGGTTTTCTTTATTAATTTTTAACTACAACAATATGTCCGAAGAAGAAGTAACCAAAGATTGCAATGG
>CAIOJG010000069.1 GCA_903858555.1 Candidatus Magasanikiibacteriota bacterium | reverse complement strand
TGGAAACGTTATTGATTGTGCGTAATTGACAAAATTTGTATATCTTCGTATAATAACATTATAAATTTCAATAATATGCGTCAAAATAATCTACAATTTTCTGTTGTTTATCAACAAGATTTGGATGGCGGATTTATCGCCACTGTTCCAGCCTTGCCTGGTTGTAATACACAAGGAAAAGATTTGGCTCAAACCACTGCTCGTATAAAAGAAGCGATTGATTTATATTTAGAAAGTTTTAAGTCTGATAAGTCAATTCGTCAAGCCGCCCAAAAACAGATTTTGTTTGGGACTGTGACTGTATAAGTATCTTGTTTGTATGGTTAGTTTCAGTCAGCTGCCAAATTTGAGGGCAAAACAGCTCATACATGTTTTAGAAAAAAACGGTTTTGAAGTGTTGAGGCAAAAAGGAAGTCATGTAATTTTGGTAAATATAAAAAGTAAAATGCGCACAGTCGTGCCTGTCCATGCGGGAGAAACAATTAAGAAATCTTTGTTAATGGAAATCATCAAGCAGGCAGGCCTAACGATAGAGATTTTTTTGAAGTTATTGTAATGAGAGAGTCTGGGTTTTTATGTGGTTCAAATTTTAAAAAAAGGCTTGACAAAGGTCTTTTTTTCATATATAATCCGTCCATATTTATCACTCATTAGCTGCCGCTTTATCGCGGCTCATTTCCTCCCCCGACCACTCGGTGGGTGATGGCTAAGAGGCAGTAATACCGATTTATCGGTACAAAAGGAAATATGACACAAGTACCATCCCTGATGGACATGCTTAAAGCTGGTATGCACTTTGGGCATCAGAAGTCTCGTTGGCATCCGAAAATGGAACAGTATATCTTTGGTGCACGCAATGGTGTGCATATCATTGATTTGGAAAAAACAACTGTGGAGTTGGAAAAATCCCTCGCTTACGTTCAAGGTTTGGCCGCTTCCGGCAAGACCATTTTGTTCGTTGGCACCAAACGTCAAGCTCAGGTAATAGTGAAAGCTGCTGCCGAAACTTGTGAAATGCCTTATTTGACTGAACGCTGGATCGGTGGTTTGCTCACCAACTTTGACGAAGCTAAACGCCGCTTAAAGAAATATAAAACTTTGAAACAACAGATTGCTTCCGGTGAAATCGAAAAATACACCAAAAAAGAACAGATCGACATCAAAAAATCCGTAGAAAAAATGGATAAATATTTGATTGGTTTGACTTCCATGGAAAAATTACCAGATGCATTATTCATCGTGGATATGCGCGTTTGTAAGACCGCCGTGGCCGAAGCTCAACGCACTGGCATTCCAATTGTTGGTATCTGTGATACAAACGTAAACCCAGAAATGGCTACTTACGTAATCCCAGCCAACGATGATGCTGTCAATTCTATTAAAACAATTTCCATGTTGCTTGCTGACGCCGTAAAAGAAGGCAAAGAACAATGGGAAAAAAATAAATTGGCTATCGACAAAGAAACTAAACGTGTAGAAGTAAAAAAAGTTGCTGCTAGTTCTGAAGAAAAAGTAAGCGACAAACCTTCTGTGGCAAAAGCACCGGTTAGTACTGCTCCAAAGAAAGAACGCCGTGTCATGACCAAAGAATCTAGTATCTAAAATTAATTTTAATCTTCAAAATTTATCTCTTCGAGATATTTGTTATTCACTCGGAAATAAATTAATACATTAATTTATTTCTCTCATTCATAAAAAATATGACCATAACAGCAGCTGATATCGCAAAATTGCGTGCCGCTACTGGAGCCGGCATGATGGACTGTAAAGCAGCCATGGAAGAGGCTCAGGGGGATATGGAAAAAGCCAGTGATATTTTACGCAAGAAAGGCATTGTCAAAGCCGCTAAACGCGCTGACAAAGTTGCCGCCGAAGGCGTGATCGCTGGATTTGTAAGTGCTGATGCTAAAGTTGGTGCTTTGGTAGAATTAAATTGTGAAACTGATTTCGTATCTGGTGGCGCAGATTTTGCTGCCTTTGCCAATAGTTTGGCAAAACTTGTAGTGGAAACTAGTCCAGCTGACGAAGCTGCTTTGGATGCCGCTACTTTACCTTCTGGTGAAACTGTAGCTACCGCTGTGGCCAATCTTGGTTTGACGGTTGGTGAAAAAGTTTCTATCCGTCGTTTTGCTCGTTATGACAGTGCCGGTTTGGTATCTGTATACTTGCACGGAAAGAAAATTGGTATCATGGTAGATTTGACTGCCGGTGATGCTGCGCTCGGTGCAGATGTGGCGATGCATATCGCTGCTACCAATCCAAAGTGTATTGATCGCACAGCTATCGACCCAGCTTTGGTTGCTCGTGAAAAAGATATTTATGTTGATCAACTCAAACAACAGGGTAAACCTGAAAACATGATTGAAAATATCGTGAAAGGCAAAATGGAAAAATATTTTGCTGAAGTTTGTTTGGTAGAACAGCCTTTTATCAAAAACGAAGAAGTAAAAGTTGAAAAACTTTTGTCCGACAAGAACGCAACTGTTTCTCGTTTTGTACGCTTTGAACTTGGCGAAGGAATGGAGAAGATTGTGAAGGACTTTGCTGCCGAAGTGGCGGAACAATTGAAATAATTACCTAAAACAACCCCGAGTCTATCGGGG
>CAIOJG010000068.1 GCA_903858555.1 Candidatus Magasanikiibacteriota bacterium | reverse complement strand
TGGCACAGTTTGCGGATGAGACAGCTGGTGAGATGGTTACGTATAATGGCGATATCGTCACGACACCATACTTTACCCATACTAATGGCGCGACCAAAGATTGGAAAAATAGCGCTGGTGAAAATGATCGACCGTGGTTGGCTAGCGTGGAGTGTATATATGATAAATATAAAAAATATTCAGGTCATGGGGTGGGTATGAGTACGCATGATGCGATGATGCGGGCCGCTAAAGATGATTGGGGGTATGTGCAGTTGTTGATGTACTACTACAGCAATACTCAAGTGGAGAAAATTTATTAAATAAAAAATACCGACATAATCGTCGGTATTTTTTTTGTTAAGTATGGAATTTTTTATCTTCTGAAGCTAATTGAATGATAGCTTGTCGAAGTTGATCAGGATGAGGGACGTTGTTTAAAACAAATTTAGGAACCGGACCGGCGGTTTGAAGGTAGACGTTGCCGTATTTAAAGATGGTAGGGAAGAATCCTTTTACTTCTGATGAAACATCTTGGATTTGATAAAGATCAACTTCAGCTACTGTGCGTGCAAAAAGAGAAATTTGGCGAACGTCTATTAAACGGTCGTTGGTAATAATCCAGCAGTCCAGATAGAACTCTACAAAAAAAGAATAGAAAAATAAAAAGATTGATAAAAAATAAGCGCTGGTAGCTAAAATAGTCAGGGGAAATACGACTGGACTCTGGGTCAAGTTGGCAAAAGCTTGATAAAAAAGTCCATATATAACTAATGGTATACCAATCAAAAAAATAAAAATCAATAAGTAAGAAGCAAAAGTAATGCCATGACGACGAACTACATACTCTACTTTTTCGTAACTTTTAATTTTAATAATTTTTCCAACATTCATAGGTTTACAAGTTAGAAGTGTTTAAGGTGTTGGTAATCCAATCGTTATTCCAGAGTGTCATTGGCTGTTTCCAATCTACATCTTTTAATAAATAGATTGTAAAATATAAAATACTTATAACCGCGAACCCTATTAAGAAGCTGAATAAAAAACTGGTCAAAGTCAAAGCGCCGTTGCTAAAAAGATGAGACAAATTTATCAGAAAAAAACACATGACTATCAATAGATAAACTAAATAAATTATCAGTACTATATATAGTGGGATAGTGAACATAAATTATTTATAATAAAGTTTGATTTTTTGGTAGATCAAAACCCAAGTGAGTGTAGGCGGCGGCAGTGGCTTTTCGACCACGTGGTGTGCGTTCTAAAAATCCAATTTGTAATAAGAACGGTTCGTAAATATCTTCGATGGTATCCATTTCTTCAGCGATGGCGGCGGACAATGTATTTAGCCCGACTGGTCCGCCCTGAAATTTTTCAATCATAGTGATGAGCAAGCGGCGATCGACATCATCTAAACCGTATTCATCGATAGCGAGCATGCCCATGGTATCGGCTGCAATTTTTTTAGTGATTATTTCTTGATTGTTTACTTCCGCAAAATCACGGGCACGTTTGAGGAGGCGGTTGGCAATACGTGGTGTGCGACGCGCGCGGTTGGCGAGTAGTGCGCCGGCATCTTTATCTAAATTTGTTTTTAAAAGTTTAGCATTGCGGTCGATAATAATTTCAATATCAGGATTTTCATAAAAATTTAAATGAAAAATATGTCCAAAACGATCACGTAACGGTCCCGGCAACAAACTCATTTTGGTAGTGGCTCCAATCAAAGTAAATTTTTCTAGTGGCATGCGCAGAGTGCGAGCCGATGGTCCTTGGCCGATAATAATATCCAAAGCGTAATCTTCTAAAGCTGGATACAAAACTGGGC
>CAIOJG010000067.1 GCA_903858555.1 Candidatus Magasanikiibacteriota bacterium | reverse complement strand
ATGACTTCGTCTTGCCCGACCACAGTTTGAGCCAAACGATTTTTTAGATCTAAAAGATTATTTTTTTCTTCCATCATTAGTTCGGTTGGTTGGGTCCCGATGATTTTGGCCACTTGATTTAAAACATCGGTTTTGTCGATTTCAGCCAAATATTTTACTTTCTTTTCTTTGGCGGTTTTGAGCATTGCGTCTATTTCCACGCGGAGTTTTTCTTCTTGGGCTTTTAATTTTACGGCTTCGGCGAATTTATCGTTGAGGGCCGCTGCTTCTTTGGCTAAAAGTACTTTGTCCAATTTTTGTTTTAATTTTTCGGTTTTTCCAATCCAAGAAACATTTTTTAAACCAATGCGTTTGGCTGCTGCCGTTTCATCGAGTAAGTCGATGGCTTTGTCCGGTAAAAATTTGTTACTGATATAGCGGTCAGAAAGTCGCACAGCCGCTTCGACCGCGCTTTGAGAAATTTTAATGCTGTGAAAAATTTCATAGTTGGTTTTAATGCCGTCTAAAATTTTCACGGTGTCGGCCAAGCTCGGTTCTTTGACAAAAATTGGTTGAAAGCGACGTTCTAGAGCAGCATCATTTTCGATATGTTTTTTAAATTCATTAAGAGTGGTGGAGCCAATACAGCGAATCTGGCCGCGGGCGAGCGCTGGTTTTAAAATATTAGCCGCGTCCATCGTGCCTTGGTTGCTGCCGGCACCGACGATGTTGTGGAGTTCGTCAATAAATAAAATAATATTGGGATTTTTGGAAACCTCATCGATCACTTGGCGCAAACGTCCTTCAAATTCACCGCGATAAATTGTACCCGCAATCATGAGCCCCATGTCTAGAGAAAATATTTTTTTGTTTAATAAAATATCCGGTACTTCGTTGTGTAAAATACGTTTGGCTAAACCTTCGACAATGGCAGTTTTTCCCACGCCGGGATCACCAAGTAAGACGGGGTTATTTTTGGTGCGACGGCAGAGGATTTGAATCAAGCGTTCGATTTCATTTTCACGTCCGACAATTGGATCGATATTTTTTTGTAGTTCAGCGTCGGTCAAATTGGTCGCAAAAAAATCTAAAGCCGATTCTTTTTTGCCTTGTGGTCGTTTTGGTTTGGAAGTATTGGTTTGTTGATGATCGTGGTTGTGGTCGTGATCGTTATTTTGATCCATCAGACTGTCTTGGATTTTGTCGACCGCGTCCATTACTTCGTTTATTTGAGGAAATTGGGAAACATTACTTAGGACGGTGTCCAGCTGCTTGGAAATGTCCAAAGTATTTACCTTGTTAATTTTTAGAGCTAGCTCTATGTTTGAATCATGTGATTCTACTAAACTTTTTAGTAAATGTTCGGTACCGATATAGTTATGAATATTTTCTTGAGCGATTACCATCGCTCTTTCTACCGCTTTTTTAGATTCTGGCGATAATTGCAACATGACAGCATCGGCGGTGGTGCCGGCTTTTTTTCGAGCGGAAACGGGCAGGTCTAAAATAATTCCCTCGACGCTCTTGAGGTCAATTTTTAGACGATTTAAAATTT
>CAIOJG010000066.1 GCA_903858555.1 Candidatus Magasanikiibacteriota bacterium | reverse complement strand
CTTGTCGAGTACGCCGGATTCTTCCATTTCGCGATAGAGGTCGTTTCCTTCACGGCTGCGTTCACCTACACCGGCAAACATGGAATAACCACCGTGTTCTTGAGCAATGTTGCGGATCAATTCTTGAATAACCACAGTCTTACCTACACCAGCACCACCGAATAGTCCGATTTTACCACCTTTTAAGAAAGGACAGATCAAGTCGATAACTTTGATACCAGTTTCAAGGATTTCGTAAGTAGTGGATTGTTCTTTGAAAGTTGGAGCTTGGCGGTGAATCGGGAGACGTTTGGTAGTTTTTACTTGTGGCTTGTTGTCGATTGGTTCACCGACTACATTGAACATGCGACCCAAAGTCTCTGGACCAACTGGTACGGAGATAGCAGTACCGGTGTCGAGTACTTCCATGCCGCGTTCTAGACCGTCGGTGGTACTCATCGCCACGGTTCGCACAATGTTGGCGCCGCGGTGCTGTTGTACTTCGAGCACAAGTTTTTCACCATTTTGTTTGGTGACTTCCAAGGCATTAAAAATTTCTGGCAATTGGTCGTCGAATTTTACATCGATCACCACGCCGATAATTTGTGCAATTTTTCCTTTATTCATATATCTGAGTTTATTTTCAAAATTATTTTTTTAGTAAAATTAATCTAACGCTGCTGCCCCACCGGCAATTTCCGCAATTTCTTGGGTGATGCCTGCTTGACGAGCTTTGTTGAAATTTAGATTTAGATCATTGATCATATCGGTGGCAGCATCGGATGCACTTCTCATCGCCATCATACGCGCGGAATGTTCGGAGGCGCTAGATTCGAGTGCGGCTTGCAAAATTTGGGTCTCTACTAGGCGTGGTAGAATAGTTTCTAAAACATCTTTTTTATCCGGTTCAAACAAATAGTCGCTGACTTTTTCACTTTTCAATTTTTCTGGTTTTTGAATATCTTCTTCGCCGATTTCTTCGATCATTTGTTCGATATCTAGTTCGGAAACCGGTAATACTTGGCGGAGTTTTGCTACTTGGTTTAGAGCGGATTTAAAATCGGTATAGGCGATTACTACTTTGTCATAATTTTTGTTGGTGTAATCCTCTATCGCCTGTTTACTAATTGGTAAAATGTCGCTGAGTCCTGGGTTATCGGAAAGGTCAGTATAGGAAGCAATCAAATTGTAACCCATTTTTTTGGAAAATTCTGCACCTTTTTTTCCGATGCCAAGTACGTCTACTACCATGTCTTTGTCGGCTTCAAAAGTTTTTCCATCAATAATTTGTCTAGCGATATTTTGTGGTTGTTTCATTTGAGCCGCAGTTTTTTTCATGATGTTGGCGTTGAAACTACCACACAATCCGCGGTTGGATGTGATGAGGATCAAAAGCATCTTTTTTACTGGACGTTGATCGAGTAAAGCGACGTCTGATTTTTCTGTTTTACTCAGATCAACCAAAATTTCCCAAGCCAATTTGGCATAGGTGCGAGTGCGTAGCGCAGTGTCTACGGATTTTCGCATTTTGGAAGCAGCCACCAATTCCATCGCTTTCGTGATTTTTTTGGTGCTGGTTACCGACTTGATGCGGCGTTTAATGGCTTTAGTATTGACGGCCATAGATTACATTTTGTTGAATTCGTTAATTGCGTCTTTTAATCCTGTTTCAATTGCTTCATCCCAACCACCTTTATCGATTTTTTCCATCAATTCAGATTTGGATTTATTTAGGAATTCGTAAAAACGAGTTTCCCAAGCATTGATGTCGGCTGGAGCGATGTGATTGGCAAAACCATTTTGCACAGCATAGATGATAGCGACTTGGTTGGACACAGACACAGGTTTAAATTGTGGTTGTTTCAAAACTTCTACCAAGCGTTGACCAAGGTCAATCTGTTTTTTGGTTTCAGCATCGAGGTCGGAAGAAAATTGGGAGAAAGATTCAATTTCACGGAACTGAGCCATGGCCAATTTCATTTTACCAGCAACTTTTTTCATTGGTTTGGTCTGAGCGGCACCACCTACACGAGATACGGAGTAACCGACGTTTAAAGCTGGGCGAATACCACGGTAGAACAAATCTGTTTCCAAGAAAATTTGACCATCAGTAATGGAGATAACGTTGGTAGGGATATAAGCAGAGATATCACCGGCTTGAGTTTCGATAATTGGTAAAGCAGTGATACTACCACCACCAGCTTCTTTGTTGCGGCGGCAAGCACGTTCGAGTAAACGAGAGTGCAAATAGAAAACATCACCAGGGTAAGCTT
>CAIOJG010000065.1 GCA_903858555.1 Candidatus Magasanikiibacteriota bacterium | reverse complement strand
CGTGCTGCGTTGGCTCCAGGTCATCGTGTCGCGGGAGGACTTCGTGTCTATCCTCGATACTCCACGGTCGGCTTCGGTCGACACTACGCCGGCCGATTGGCGGGCGGAGATGGAACGGTTTTACCAGGAGGTGCTTTGCCTCAAGGTGGACTTTTCCAGCGTGGAGATCGGTGACGACCCGGGCGGTTTCGGCTGGGTCATGATTGTGGCGCAAGGTCTCACCCTCAATCAGGTGTGGGCCAAGTGTCGCGATCGCTTCCCGTGCAGCTCGGACTACGGCGACGACCTGGATACGAAAGTGCCCAAGAACGATCGCACGTCCAAGACGGCCTATGCCAAGCGTCTGCGTAATCGCGTCGAAGCCGATGAGGAACTCAAAAACCTCTCGGCCAACGACCTGACCAAGCAGAAGATTCAGGGCATCACGTTGCTCGAGCGTCTCTTGCTCGAACTGTGGTACCACTGGAAAACCGGCGGCGGTCATCTTGACCTGCTGAACTGGACGCTTTGCAGCGGCTCGTGGGGTCGTGGTGGCTGCGTTCCGGGCGTGGGCTGGGGCGCGAGCGCCGGTTCCAGGTCGACTGGTGCTACGTCGGCGGTGCCGATGGCAGCATCCGGGCTCGCTCCGCAGTTTCCCCTCAGCCCTAGTCTCTTTTACCCTTCGTTCTTTCACAGTGTGGGTGTACAGATTTTCGTACGTCCCTACCGTCATGCCGTCGGTTTACACGGCTTCCAATTTTGTGGTGGTATATATTACGACCGCAGAATAAAATAAAAAATCTTTTCTTAATCGGAGAGATTTTTTATTTTTAAATTTTCGTGTATAATAATCGTGGTTGAAAAATCGGTCCAATTTGGAATAACGATTTACCACACTTTGAAACTGCTTAATCAATTTTAAACCGTGCCGGTAATTTTCCCCCGGAATAACACAGATAACTTTGTAAAAGGTTGTTGGTGAAATGGACGAATTTGATTAATAGCGGCTCGCGGAATCATGATGGCAACGTTCCGAACGTGAGCTGGAACGAGAACCGGTTCCAGGTCAACTGGTACAACGTCGACAATGCCAATGACAACATCCGGGCTCGCTCCGAAGTTTCAAAAAAGGAGCCTTTTAGGTTCCTTTTTGTTGTAAAAATTTTATCCAGCCACCAGCCATTTTGGAAATTTCTTGTAGCTTTTCTTGCCACAAGATATAAACTTTGTCGTGGATGATGTCGAGTTCCATCTCAAGTCGTATTAGTTGTTTTAGCATCTCTATTTCTGTCCTTAATTTTTCGGTGGTCGGAAGTTTTTGGTTTGGAGGTAGCAAGGCGGCAGTGACCGATAGGCGCAAACAGCTCAAACAAATTTGTTCGGTTTTGGCGCGGATACCAAGTTTGTCGGCCTTATTCAATTTTTTACTGTTTAAATAAATTATTTTATATAAATCCGAAATTTTATGTACGATCGAAGCACGGATATCTTGGGGGGGGGGGTTGAAAGCCATATTTTTGAAGAAATTATTTCATTAGAAAATTTATTATTAGCGTGGCGGGAATTTAAGCGCGGGAAAATGAAAAAAACGGAAGTGCAAGAATTTTATTTTAATTTAGAAAATAATTTATTTGAATTGCACCGACAATTGTTGAATGGTACTTATCGTCCCAGTAAATACGCATTTTTCTATGTCAGTGATCCAAAATTACGGCCAATTCATAAAGCGACGGTAAAAGACAGGGTGGTTTTTCAAGCGGTGTTTAGAATATTATATCACATTTTTGATAAAAATTTTATCTATGATTCGTATGCTTGTCGGTTTAATAAAGGTACACATTTGGGCGTAGATAGGTTGCGAAAAATTGTAAATAAGTGTAGTAAAAATAACACTAAATCAGTTTTTGTTTTAAAATGCGATGTCCGTAAATTTTTTTACAGCATTGATCATAATATTTTACTCGGTTTGATTAGTTGTAAAATCAATGACCCAAAATTGTTAAATTTAATTAAAATAATTATTAATAGTTTTTGTGTTGTTCCTGGTAAAGGTTTGCCACTCGGCAATGTGACCAGTCAACTTTTTGCCAATATTTATTTAAATGAATTGGATCAATTTGCAAAACATGTTTTAGCTGAAAAATATTATATTCGTTACTGTGATGATTTTGTGATTGTTAGTCGAGATAGAGCGCATCTTGAAAATTTGGTGCCGGTGCTGAATAATTTTTTACAAGAACGGTTAAAATTATTTTTACATCCCAATAAAATTGAGATTAGGAAATTGTCGCAAGGGATAGATTTTTTAGGATATGTGACTTTATCGCACCATCGGGTGCTAAGGACAAAAACCAAACAAAGAATTTTTAAGAGAATAAATAAGGATAACGCGCAATCGTATTTGGGGATGCTTAAACATTGTAGTGG
>CAIOJG010000064.1 GCA_903858555.1 Candidatus Magasanikiibacteriota bacterium | reverse complement strand
TTTTACTCCTCATTTCGCGAGTGTCATATAACGGCTATTATTCCAGTTTTCCAAACTGGTAACACGGGTTCGACTCCCGTCACTCGCTCAAAAAAACGTCACTTCATTCGTGATGTTTTTTAATTAAAAATTGACAAATAAAAGTAAAGTTATAAAATACATACAGACCCACGCGGTCTAAAGGAGGACAACCAATGATAATTCAAATTCGTGATCGACAGGCGCTGTCTCAATATCGCTTACCAGAAATCGTCATCGATGCCATCGTGGGTATGCGTCTCAACGCATGCGACGGTTCGACTCGGCGTGATGCTGGTGGTGATTATCCGGTCTCGGCGACCGAAGTGTTGACGGCGCTGGCCTGTTGTAGTCGCCCAGCCTATGAACTGGCGCTGGAAAATGCGCTTTTCACCGGCGGTGGGTACATTGTTTTCAACCGCTATTCCTGCGAAGTGAGGTAGAAGCATGAATCCACATCGTGGGTGGGTTGTCCGAACAACCGTTCGCCAACCTGCTTTGTTTAAAAGATGGAAATATTTTTTAAACAAACTAGGGAGGGATAGCGAACGGTTGTTTTTTTATTTATAAAAATGTATCATTAAAAGGTACTATCTAGACTCGCAGCGTTCGCTGTCGAGATAGCCGGTCAATTTGCGACGTTTTTGATGTCGTATCTCAGAGTAAGGAGTTCCCATGACTCGGTCCGTGACTCCGCCGTCTTCCAATCCGCCTCCCAATCACGGCCGCCTGAAGGATCCGGTCGCGCGGGCTGCTGCTGAAGCCGTTGCCAAGGCTGGCAAGTAGGCGTACAAGTAGCGTGATGATTGCCGGTTTTCATCGGCGTAAATGACTCTGATGGGATTCACCAGCCGGTATCGAGGACGACCCTCGTACCGGCTGGACCCAATCACTGATTTGACAGATAAAAAACCGCATGGTAAATTATATACATATGATTAAATTTCTCACCACCAATAATTGCAATAATAATTCCCTTTGCGGGTGAGTTTTATTTTTCGTAAAAAATAAAGCTTCCCGTAATTGGGAAGCTTTTTAAATTCCTGGGTAGTTGAGTGGTACAACGCCACGCTGTTAACGTGGATTTCCTAGGTTCGAATCCTAGCCCAGGAACCAACGTAGACGAAGCGCATTTAGTGCTTCGTCTTTTGTTTTATCTAAGCCAAATATCGCTGGTTCTAACTTACTAATTTTTGAATTGAACGAATCTATATTTTCTTTTAATGGGATAAGCCAATTATGTACTGAGATTAGCACTTTTTTGTCATATATTTGTTGGTTCGAACCTAATTCTCTCAGCAGTCCTCGCTTGCCTTTATTGTCTGCTTGTAGATAATCTTGGTAAGCGTATGCAGAAAAAGTAAAAGTCTTTTTTGTGAGCTCAATTTTTTCTTTTTGACTTACAACATTGGTATTATTTTTTGTTAAATCAGCAATCTGCTTTTTTATTATCGCCTGATCTTTCAAAAAATCTTTATCATTAATTAAATCTCTGGCTCTCATTCTGGATAATCCAGATAATTCATTTTCTAATTCTACTATTCGTGTTTGTTTGTTTTGTTTAACTTCTAAATTTTCTTGTTTCTCAATTTCCTTATGATTCTCTAAACGAGCCAAAGCCCAATCTAAAAATATAGGATGCATTTCCAACTTTTTAAGTGTCCCTCTAATTTCATCATGAATATCTTTTTCTTCTACCGACCCTTGTTTGCAAACCACATTTTTCTTGTGATGAGTACAGTGATAATAATCATAACCTTTAACCTCTTTTTTCTTTTTGAGATATTTTGCTTTATGTTCGGCAGTAATAGCCGAACCGCACTCTTTACAAGAAAACATACCCGCAAAAGTAAAATCCCTTGTCTGAGGACGTTTGCGGTTGGCTCCTTGACCTAATAATTGTTGAATTCGATTAAATTCATCAATCGTAATAAGTGGCTTATGAAGTCCTTTACTTTCTTTCCCGCTATATTTCACTACTCCAGCATAAAACTGGTTATTGAGTATTTTATACCAACCCGCTCGACAAAGTGGTTGTCCGCCCATTGTCTTTTTGGAGCGGGTGGTATAACCCCACTCATTGTTGAGTTTCTCTAATACCTCTGGTGCAGAATACTCACCCGTCAAAAAATGCTCAAAAGCACGTCTTAAAAGCGTGAACCTGTTTTTGTCTACGAATATCACTCTTTGGCCTTTCTCGGCGTGTGTATCGTTTAAATAGCCCTCAGGAGCAACGCCAGGGAGCCAGCCTAACATTGCTTTTTTCTCTAATCCACGTTTTACATCTTTGGCTAATTTGGATGAGAAATATTGAGATTGAGATAGTGCCAGTTGCAACATCATAATCCCCTCAGGGCTATTGTCGAAATTATATGAGCAAAATTTGAGATCGTGAATAACACCAGTGCGTACTAAATATGTTATTGTGGACGCGTCAATTTCATTTCTACTAAGACGGTCTGGGTGCCATGCAATAATACCAGTGGCCTCACCTAATTTTATTCGTCTGATCATGTCCTCAAACACTGGTCGGTTGTACGGTTTAAATGCCGAATGTTTTTCTTCCAGTATTTCGACAATATCTAAATTCGGGTGAATTTCTTTCACTTTATCTCTTTGACTTTCAATGGATAATGCCTGTCGTTCTTCACCCTCGGTGGATTTACGAACGTAGGCGAAATATTTGATTGTATTTTTTTCAATCATATTTATTTAATTGGGCAACCACAGTATTCATATCCTCTCTAGTCATTGGTTTGTACACTCGTTTAACTAGAGACACCAAGGCCATCGCCTGCCGGTGGGCTTCCGCTCGGTCTATGGTTGTGCCAAATTCTTGTTTATATAGGGCGATGAAATCATCTAGTTCAACGTCAGTGAACATCATATGATTTCATTCCTTTAACTTTTTATTACTTTACCTCGCAATTCTGGAGATTACAATAGCATACCCATTCTGCGGCTAGATGTGTGCATATAATCTAGTTATGGAAGCAATATATTTGGTGAACATTTATTTAATGTTAGCTGTATCCTCAAATATATTTTGTTAGATATACTAATGCATTAAATCCAGAGAGTAAATCTGTTTAATTGTTTTAACTTTTTTATGTACGCAATATTTTTTGGACGGTCTGGCGACCACCCAAAAAATATTGACGGTACAAGTAAAAATAGTTTGGAAACATAATTATAATATATTTACTTTTTTGGGATTTTATCTGAATAGCGAATTGGCTAATATTTGCAATCGACCTTTGGGTTTTGCAAATATGGTTTAATGATATATCCACAGACTGGACAAACCTGGACGTCCAGGTTTTGATAAAAAAATAGTTTGCTCTTAGTTGAGCGGTTTTAAGGCTATTTTTTACGTCAAAATTCGACCTGTTTTTAGGATAACAAAGTTTGGTTTATTAAAGTTTACCTGTAGATTTACATAAATTGATAAATGGAGCTAAGGCTAGCGAAAAAGTTATGCACTTTTGTATAAATTGACTATAAAAAATTACAAAAAAACATTCAAAATTAATTGACGCTATATAAATCTCAAAATATATGATTTTGACAATCAACCCTCAACTATACCGATCCTTTATAAACACTCTACTTTCATAAGTATCACCATGACTTAACATCCCCAAATACGAATTAACGGATTCTTTAGATCTACTTTTAGCTAATCTTCTAAACATTCGCTGTTTAGTTTTTGTTCTCAAAACCCGATGGTGAGAAAAATTTACCCACCCTAAAAAATCTACTCCCGAAGATAGTGTTTTAATAGAAACCTTACTATAATTCAAAGACAATTTTAAATCACTTTTTAAAAATTCAGCAATTTTGGTTAATAGATTTTCCAAATAATTTTTATCACGTGACAAAATAATAAAATCATCGGCATAACGAATATAGTATTTTACCTTCAAATCACGCTTCATAAATTGATCAAATTCATTCATGTAAATATTGACCAGCAACTGACTGGTGAGATTGCCGAGTGGCAGCCCGACAGTTTTTTCCTCATCAACAGAAAAACTATCAATAATTTGTCCCAACAACCAAATAATATCTTTGTCCAAAATATACCCCGCTAAAATATTTTTCAAAATATCATGATCAATACTGGCAAAAAATTTACGAATGTCACATTTCAAAATCCAAGCAGTTGTAGTATAATTATTTGAGACTTTATTAGCAAAATGTTTCAAACGTCGCACAGCACGGTGAGTGCCTTTATCGTCTCGACAAGAATATGAATCGAAAGTAAACTGACGCTCAAAAAATGGATAAAGAATCCGATAAATTGCATGGTGGACT
>CAIOJG010000063.1 GCA_903858555.1 Candidatus Magasanikiibacteriota bacterium | reverse complement strand
TTTGGTCATGGTCCAAATGGTGAAATGTGGAAAGTAGAAAAAGATTTTGTGGGGTTAGTGGATTTGTGTAGTCAAATTTTGACTGACAATCCATTGTTCTTTTTGATCAATGGTTATGCCAGTGGTTATTCAGCCATTGCTTACGAAAATAATTTACAAATGTTATTAAAAAAATACGGCGGGGAAACAGAAAAAGGTGAGTTAACTTTGCAGGAAAGCAAAAGCGGACGTTTGTTGCCGTGTGGCATTTTTGCGCGTTGGAGTAAAGAGTAAAATTTATTTTTATGAACCTATACGAATTTGAAGGAAAAAATATTTTTAGTAAGTTTGGTATTAAAGTGCCAAAGTCTGTTTTATTACGTCGGGAAGATGATATTGAAAAAAAATATCATGAGTTGGCAATTAAAAGTGTGGTTTTAAAAGCGCAGGTGTTATCCGGTAAGCGTGGTAAAAATAATGGGATTTTATTTGCGTCCAATATTGAAGAAGTAAAAGAAGCGGTAGAAAAAATTTTTGCCACCAATATTCGTGGTCAGTATGTGGCCGCGGTTTTGATGGAGGAGATGTTGGAGATTGAGGAAGAGCATTATCTTTCAATCATTTATGATACCAATAAAAAACAGCCGGTTTTAATATATTCAAAAGAAGGTGGCATGGATATTGAAGATGTGCCGCATGAAAAAATTGAGAAACACCTTTTAGATATTCGTCAGCCGGAAATTAATTTTGATATTCCCTTTGCTCAAGAATTGTGGCTCTGTTTTTTACAGAGCGACACTCGTTTGGTAGAAATCAATCCGTTGGTAAAAACAATGAGCGGGGAATTTGTAGCCGCGGACGCTAAAGTGGCGATTGATGATGATGCTTTTTTTAGACATAAGGATTGGGCTTTTGAACCACGTACGATGTTGGGACGTTTACCAACTGAGCGAGAAAGTGCGGTAGGTAAAATTGATGAAGGTGAAAATTATTATCGTGGTACGGCAGGAAAATATATTGAAATGGACGGAGATATTGCGGTGTTGTTTTCCGGTGGTGGGGCAAGTATTGCCAATATGGACGCGCTGATGAAAGTGGGTTTAAAACCGGCAAATTATACGGAATATTCTGGTAATCCACCACGTGAAAAAGTAGCCCAGCTGGCCAAATTGGTATTGTCAAAGCCAGGTTTACGAGGGTTGTGGATTGCGGGCGGAGTAGCGAATTTTACGGATATCGCAGCGACTTTCAGTGGTATTATTGATGCTTTGGATGAAGTAAAACCGACTTATCCAATTGTAATTCGTCGTGCCGGTCCAAATGAAGACGAAGGTAAAAGATTGATGCGTGAATGTGCGGAGCGCAATAATCTAAATTTGAAAATTTTTGGCAAAGAAGTAGCGATGGGAGCGACCGCGACGGCCTTGGTGGATATGATAAATAGCAAATAATTTTATGTCTATTTTAATAAATAAAAATACTAAAGTTTTAGTGCAAGGCATTACCGGTAAAGAAGGACAAAAAGCCTCGGCCGCCATGCGCGAATATGGTACACAAGTGGTTGGTGGTGTGCGACCAGGCAAAGGCGGAGAAAATGTCGAAGGTGTGCCGGTTTATAATTCTGTAAAAGAAGCGATGTCTGCGCATCCGGATATTTCCACGACCACAATTTATGTACCACCCTTTGCTGCCAAGGAAGCTATTTTAGAAGCAATAGAAAATAATATCGCGATTATCAATACCATTGTAGAAAGAATTCCGATTCAAGATACGGCGTATTGTTTAGCTGCAGCTAAAGAAAAAAATATTCGCTTGATTGGTCCAAGTTCGCTTGGATATATTAGTCCTGGAGAAGGCAGAGTCGGTGTAGTCGGCGGACCAAAAATTTTGGCTGATGAGGTTTTTCAGCCGGGTAGTATTGGTTTGATTTCTCGTTCCGGTGGTATGACCAATGAGCTGTCGTGGCAAATTCGTAAAGCTGGTTTGGGACAAAGTACAGCGGTGCATGTTGGTGGCGATTTATTGATGGGAACAACCTATGCGGATTTATTAAAATTATTTGAAAAAGATAATCAGACCAAAGCCGTGGTAATTTTTGGTGAACATGGTGGCGGCTACGAATTTGAAGTAGTGGAAATGATAAAAAATAAAGAATTTACCAAGCCACTAGCTGTTTATGTTGGTGGTAAATTTGCGACGTTATTTCCGGAAGGAATGAATGTTGGTCACGCGGGTGCTATCGTTGGTCGCGGTCAAAGCGCGGAAGAAAAAGAACACGCTTTAAAATCTGTTGGTGCCTTGGTAGCGGATACTTATGAAGAATTAGTTGAAAAAATTAAAATATACGCTTAACAATATTTTTATGAAATGGCAAACCGCAATTACCAACATTAACAACGGTCAAGAAATTATCCGTGGTAAAAAATTATCCGGTTTAATCAAAACCAATACTTTTACTGAAACTATTTTTTTAATTTGGCAGGGTAGAATGCCAAAATCAGCGGAGATAAAAATGATGGACGCCTTGCTCGTGGCAGCGATAGATCATGGCACCGGCACGGCTTCGGCGATGGCTGCGCGGATTGTGGCTTCGGCCAAAAACAGTATGCACACCTCATTAGCCGCCGGAATTTTGGCGATGGGTGAACGTCATGGCAGTGCGATTGAAACTGCGGCTAAATTTTTTATTGAAAATAAAAATAATAAAAATTTGGCGCAAACTGTAAAAGAACTAAAAGATAAAAAAGTACGTTTGGCCGGATTTGGCCATGCGGTTTTGAGTAAAGATGAACGTAGTACAGAACTATTTAAAATGGCTAAAAAATTAGGATTTTATAAAGACTGCTGTATTGTGGCTCAAGCGACAGAAAAAGAATTAAACAAAATTTCTTCAAAACCACTGCCGTTAAATATCGATGGTGCCATGGGGGCAATTTTGGCCGATATGGGTTTTGATCCAAAAATGATGAAGGGTGTATTTATCACTGCGCGTGTGCCTGGACTGGTAGCACACATCTTTGAAGAAATACAAAACGACGCTGGTTTGCGTCGCTTGGGAGAAGATGAGATTGAATATATTGGAAAATAGTTTATTTGAAATCCAAAGCAATTTGTCTCACTACTTTGAGTAGGGCTCTGGCACGTGCTGGGTTGCTTTGCATACTTTCTAGTGAAGCTCCACTGGCTTCGCTGACAACGTATGCCGGCATTTTATCGTGAAGTAGAATTACCTCTTTTTCAATTTCGGTTTTATCCGCTTGGGGTAAACTTTTACATATTGCTTTCATATTTTCGATTGCCGAAGAAATGGTTTTTTCCCAGTCGTTTATCTCTCTTGGTTTTTGTCTTTTTTCTGGTTGGTTGTCGTTGGCAGCCTTGAATTCCGATATGCCTTCTGGTAATCTGTTTGCTCTGTCCATATTAATCTGAATTATGGTAAAATTAGCTAAAATATGTTAATATTTGACTGTCTAAAGTATACCATAAAGTTTTGAAAAATCGCAATAATATGGAAAAATTCGTCCTTATCCTTCCCAATATTCGCAGCGCTCACAATGTCGGCGCGATGTTTCGCACCGCCGATGGGGCTGGGGTAGACAAGATTTACCTCACCGGCTTCACACCATGTCCACCACACCCTCGTTTAGACAAAGTGTCACTGGGAGCCGAAAAATGGATGCCGTGGGAATATGCCAAACAAACCGGACGCCTCTTAAAAAAGTTAAAAGAACAGGGGTATAAAATTGTCGCCTTGGAGCAAACCTTAAAAAGTGTTAATATATACCAGTGGACACCAGAATTTCCGCTCGCTTTGATTGTCGGTAATGAAAAAACCGGCGTCACCAAAAGTTTGCTAAAATATTGCGATCAAGAAATTGAGCTGGATATGAAAGGCAAAAAGAAAAGTCTCAATGTCAGTGTCGCGGCCGGTATTACGATGTATTATATCTCATCCAAAATTTAATATGGAATCAACTATTTCACTGTTCGCTCAGTTGGTAGATAATTTACCACCACTTTTGCCGGAAGATTTGGTATATAAAATTCGTCGGGAGTTGAAAAGTATTCAAACCGAACCGACTAACTTGGAACAGTTAGAAGAAAAAATGATTGCGATTGGTTATGAAATTTGGCCATGGAGTCAGGCTTTTAGAGAGTTTGAAAAAATGACTGAAGAAAAAATCGGTGAAGAATTTTTATTATCAAATTTAAATCTTGGTTTGCAAAATAGATATCGTGAATATCGTCAGCTTGGCATGACTTTGCACGATATCCATAGCGGTCGTGCCGCGTCGTATTTTAATGATGAGGAAAGATTGGAAATGACTAGGGCTTTGATTGAAATGGATAATGCAGTCAGGGATTTTGCCACTCGTGAAGTAGTGGGGATGAAAAAAAATAGTTATTTAAAAAAGATTGAAGAATTTAAAAATATTTTAGAGGAGATAAAAGGCGGTCTGGGCAGGTTGCGTGGTCTAGCCGAAAAAGAAAGTGATCATCCGATGTTGGCCAATGAAATTATTGAACGAGTCCGATCTTTTGAACACGGATTGTGTTGGTTGGCACCTGGATTTGATCATGAAGAAGTGGGGCGTGCTCATGATTTTTTTGTGGGACGAAAACAAGAGTTAAGCCGTTTGCGGGGAATTCACAACACCATTAAAATTGATTTTTATGTTGAATGATAATGAGTTGCCATCAAGACCAAAGGTTGGCGTAGGGGTGTTCATAAGAAAAGATGGAAAAATTTTGATGCAGAAAAGACGCGGTCATCATGCCGAAGGAACTTGGAGCTTGTCCGGCGGGCATTTGGAATTTGGCGAAAGCATAGAAGCTTGTGCCATAAGAGAGGTAAAGGAAGAGTTGGATATCCAAATTACCAATTTAAAAATTGGCCCTTTTACCAATGATATTTTTGAGAAAGAAGGTAAGCATTATGTCACTTTCTTTGTAGTGTCAGATTATTTGGGTGGGGAGGAAAAAATCAATGAACCGGAAAACACCTCGGAAATTGGTTGGTTTGAATGGGGAGATTTTCCGTCTCCGCTGTTTTTGTCTGTGGAAAATTTATATAAAACCGGTTTTGATCCATTTAGTGTTTAAAATTTAAAAAACCGCCAATTGGCGGTTTTTTATTCACATTTTTCTTGGCACCACATTTTTAAATTTCTCAATCATTTTTTTCATTCCAATTTTATTGAGTTGGCCTTTTTCTACACCAAAGTGTCCAAGCACCGAGCAGCTGTTAGCCGTGCCCCAGGTGAGGCAAGTGGGTAGGTCGTAGCCGTGAATTTTGGCGGCCAAGAATGCGGCTGAGAAAGAATCGCCAGCGCCGGTCTTGGAGACAATCGGCACGTCAAAGGCTTCTGTCTTCCAATATCCCTGTGCATTACCACCGTAAGCGCCACGGGCGCCGTCGGTAACGGTCGCTTCTTTTACTCCTAATTTTATTAGTTCGTTGATCAGTGTTTTTGGATCAATGGTAGTTTTTAAATTAGTAAGCACCTGTGCTTCTTCTAAATTCACCATCAAAAGATCGGTATGTGGTAAAAGTTCTTTGCAAAGATCCAAGCTGGATTTTAGTTGAAATGATCCAGGGTTAAAAGCCAACTTTACTTCTTTATTTTGTTTTAAAAATTTAATTAGGTTTTTTTGGACAGGAGCCAAACCGTCACTCAAGCTGGTGTAATAAATCCAGTCTGTTTTTGGTAATTTTTTTGGCCAGTTGTAATTAATTTTTTTATGGTAGGATAAAATTGTACGTTCACCTTTGAAATTTAAAACCACGGAATATCTGGTCTGTAATTTCTTGTCTAAAAATATGCCGGCAGTTTTTATTTTGTTTTTTTTGAGTTCGCTCTGAATTATTTTTCCATTGGAATCCGCGCCGATAGTGCTCACGATAAATGGGGATAGATCCAACTTGTTTAATCCGAGCGCCACATTGGCAGCATTACCACCAATCGTCTGAAAGCTGTCAGTCACTGGTACTTTTGCCGCATAATCCAAACACAGTTTGCAGTTGTGGCCATCGAGATTGCACTCTACCGAGGCATCATCAATTTTTACATGTGTGTCCAAAACCAAATCACCAATGACAATTATTTCTTTCATATTTATTCGTTTGGATTTTTATATTTGTTTACCAAATTTTGGTCGTGTTTGTGATGACCGGTCCAGATTTCTATAAACTCAATCAAACTGGCTATACTAAAACCAAACATTGCGAGCGCAAAAATTTTGTTGCGAATCCAGAGAGAGTATATGAACAAACAAGTTCCGCCCAAGATAAACACCAAGTCGCGGCGTTTCTCAGTTTCCAAAAAAACACCGTAGATATGGAAAGTCGCTCCAGCCAAAGCAACCATATTCATCACGATAACCATATTATCCCATGGCAGTCCCGGAATGAGATTAAAAAGTGTGTTCATACAATTTATTAAAATTATATTAATTCCAAAGATTAATGTATTCGATAGCGGCGAGCGCAGAGGTAATACCTTGACCAGCGGAAATGCCGATTTGTTTATAGGCCACATCGGTCACATCGCCGGCCGCAAAAATTCCCGGCACAGAAGTGCGGCATTTTGGATCTACCATGATTTCATTTATTTTATTTTTATTTACCGTGTCTAAAAATTGTGAATTTGGAATTTGGCCGATATGTACCATTACACCTTGAGTCTCGATAGTTTTTTCTTCACCACCAACAGTGTATTTTAATCCGGTCACAGATTTTTCACCTAAAATTTCAGTAGTGGTGGCGCTGTAAATAACTTCAATGTTTGGTAAAGTTTTTAATTTTTCAATTAAAATATTCTCACCTTTTGGGAAGCCAAAATTATCTTCGTGGGTGTTGGCGTATTTGCTCAAAAGATAAACTTTTTGAGCAATGCCGGCCATCATGATCGCAGATTCTAGGGCGGAATTACCAGAACCGACAGTGGTCGTAATTTTTTTCTTGAAAAGTGGACCGTCACAAACCGTGCAGTAGGTGACACCTTTGCGGTCAAATTCTTTTTCACCAACCACGCCGAGCTGACGAGGGTGAATACCAGTCGCGACAATCACGGTTTTAGTTTGGTATTGTTTTTCTACACCAGCGCCATCTTTAGCGATTACCGTGTGGTAATTTTTTTCAGAAATTATTTTTTCTACTTTGTAGCCGGTATCAATTTCCACGCCGTAAGATTTTACGTGTTCATTGAATTTTTGCGCCAACTCAAAACCTTGAATTTCAATAATCCCAGGCCAGTTGTTGACCACACCAGATAAAGCCACTTCACCGCCAACATCAAAAGTTACTACTTTAAAATTCAAATTACGACGTGCGGCATAAATTGCAGCAGCACTGCCAGCGGCTGAACCTCCGATAATGATTAGATCAAACATAGTCTGTTAAATTTGTTAATTCCTCGTAAGCGGCTTTTGGATCGGTCGCGCGCGAAATAGCGCCACCAACACAAAAATTATTTACGCCCCAGTTTTTAATTTCTAAAATATTATTTTTATTGACTGCTCCGTCTACCGCAATCGTCAACTCGGTTTCTTTTGATTCCAAAGTTTTTCTAAAGTTTACTATTTTTTCTTGAACCTCAGGGACAAATGGTGCGCCTTGTTGGCCAGGGTATACCGTCATAAACAGGGCGATATCCAGACTAGAAATATAGGGCAACAGTTCACGTTCACTAGTATCAGGATTTAGAGCAATGCCGGCTTCCCAACCGTTTTGCTTGATTGCATTGATAGTGCTTAGCGGGTTGTCTTCGCCTTCAATATGGAAAATTGCTCGTTTAATATTTTTGACATTGGCCCACTTGGTAATTTCTTCTAGCGGATGTTGGACCATTAAATGTAATTCCCATCCAGTGGTTAGATTTAAACCGTTTATTTTTTCTATTTCAGTAAAAGAGATATTGTCCACAAAACTTCCGTCCATTACGTCTATCTGGATCAACGGAGCAAAGCTCAATTTTTTTGCCTGTTCCTCAAAGTCTGAAAAATTGTTTACCAAAATTGCGGGAATAATCATACTATTTTTCCAACTCAGCGATTTTTTTCAAACGACGGACGCGACGTTCCAACCCGTCAAAATTTGTTTCCAAAAATTTTTTTACGATTGCATTGGAATGTTCATTGGAAAGTGAGTTACTAGACAAGCACAACACATTCGCGTCATTATCTCGTTTGCCGAGTTCTGCCCCCTCAATACTGTAGCCGATGATTGCACGCACTCCCTTTATTTTATTGGTAGCGATGCACATCCCTTGAGCGGAACCGCAGATGGCGATGCCTAAATCATTTTTTTTCAAAGTAACCTTTTTCCCTAATTTTATCGCAAAATCCACAAAATCATCGTCTTTGTCATAGGTTTTTGGACCTAAATCGGTAATCGGTTTTTTGAGCTGGGTTTTGATGTAGGTAAACAAGTGTTTTTTGAGCTGGAAACCACGGTGGTCGGAAGTAATGTATATCATAAAGATGTTTAAAATCTAGAGTAATTATAGCACCTATTGCCTTGACAGGCAAACATATTTATAGTATAGTGACCAGTCGTTCTTTTTAAAATTTAGCCAATAAATCAAGAAAACAAAACCTTAGCTTGAGAAGAGCTTTTAGATTATTTTAGTAGTTTGAAAACTCTTCTCAACTACGAGAGGAACTCTGGACCCCGGGGTTAGGGGTAAAAGTGCTTTTTGGGCGACAACAAAGCCTAAATTGTTTGGAGGATTCGATGAAAAAGTTGTTTGATCTCATCAGTTGGGTTCGTGGTCTCACCGGTGGTCAGCAGGGCGCATACGCGAACAAGCTGATTGCCGATGCCGGTGGCGAGGAGAAGTTTTTGGAGATGGCTGAAGCCTACCTGCGCGGTGACGTGAAGGTTGTTTTTCAAGACATCGTCCGCAAGCTCATCGACGCCAGCGGTCGCGGTATTCCGATTTCCGGCATGAAGGGTAAGGTGGTGGACGCGAATCGCAGTTTCTACATCATCCAACCCAAGCTGGATTTCGGCGAGCGTTTGGCGCGTCTGCGGGAATTCTACCCCAAGGACGCGAAGTTCGTGTCGGCCGCGGAGTTCGAAGAACGTTGTGGCGTTGCCATCGAGCGCGTCAAGGGCGACAAGCAGGTCAGCAACCTTCTCAACGGGCAATGCTTTCCATTCGTCATCCCGCAGCTCTCAGGCGACCTCGGACAGCTCCTCGACGACACAATCGTCCCGGCGTTGTCTCGTTCCTACTCGGCGCAGTTTCCGCGGCGGTCGTTCAACAACTACCGGCACAACGAGCTGGCTCAGCAGGTGACGGTCATCCCCGGCACTCGTCAAGACCGTCTGGTCGAGGCGATGGCCAAGGGTCCGGTGTGTGGCGTGTACTTCCCGGCTCTTCAGGGCTTTGGCATTTCGGCGGACCGCGAGTTCGTCGGCTACCTGCCGGATTACCTGATCCTCAGCGGTCTGGAAGTGCCGGTCGTGGCGACTGCCTACCCCGAGATCATCGGGCGTGATTTCAACACGCCTGGTCTCGACATGGCATCGCTCCAGTGGCAGTCCGCTGAGTATTCGCTCTACTGCGAGGCGCGCGGCGGCGGGTTCAGCTTCGGCCGCAGGAGTCTGGGCGCGCGCGCGTGCTATGCCGGTGGTCTGTCCGTCCTCGGGTAGTGCGGGCACTTGGTTTCTTGGCAACTTGTCTCTTGGATCAACGTCACTTGTGGTGTTGGTCGCTTGGGCTTTTTTCTCCGACGGGGTCGGGGTGCGGCGTGCAAACGCTACACTCCGGCTCCGTCGTTGTGTTTTAAAACAAAATTTGTTAAAATAGTTTTGGATTGGCTAATGTATTTTAGTTGTAAAAGATTAAAGTCGCCAACTCCCACATTTTGGTCAGTATCAGAGTCGAAAAGTTTAAAAAAAGATTTTTCGAGCGTATATTTAAAATGTAGGCACTACTTGTGTTTTTCTAGTGTCCGGATGGGACAGAAAAATTTTATTGGAAGGAAAAGCGCAAAAAATGGTGGCAGTCCGCTGAGTATTCGCTCTACTGCAAGGCGAACGACGGCGAGTTCAACTTCGACAACAGGAATCTGGACGCGAACGAGAACTATGCCGGTGGTCTGTCCGTCCTCGGGAAGTGCCCACATTAAAAAACCTCAACTTTTAGTCGAGGTTTTTTGTTTAGTTGTTTAGTGATTTTAACCAACCGCCAAACATTCGGCCGATTTCTTGGATTAAAGTTTGTAAATCTAAATATTTTTTCTGATCAATTATTTTTAATTCTTTGAGGAGACGAATAAAAATTTTGAGTGTTTCAAATTTGTTATTGGCGGATTTGAGTAAAGATAATTTTTGTTCTTTTGGCAGGTAACTGGCTGTTATTATCAGCTCCAAAATTTCAATAATATATCTTTCGCAGGTGGCACCTAAAGTGTATTTATCTTTTTTGGGAAATAGCTGGGCATAGGCGTAATAAAGTTTATACAGATCAATAGTCTTTTTTAAAATCGGCACGTCAGCTGAAGTTAAGGGGGGGGGGGATTTATGGAATAATTTTGCATATTTATGTATAAAGATTTAATAACTTTAGAAAATTTATTTTATGCTTGGTACGGGTTTAAAAAAGGCAAACAGAATAAAATGGATGTGATGATTTTTGAGCGAAATTTGGAGGATAACCTGTTTGATTTGTTTCTGGAGCTTAGCATAAGAGTATATAAACATCAAGACTACGAGACTTTTCACGTGCATGATCCAAAATTTCGGGTGATAAATAAAGCGGGTGTGCGAGATAGAGTGGTACATCATTTGGTTTTTAAATATTTGGAGCCGATTTTTCAGCCTGGTTTTATTAAAAATTCTTACGCTTGTCAGGCGGGCAAAGGATTGCATAAATCGGTCCAAGATGTTCGTGATACTTTGCGATATTTTAGTAAAAATTATACTCGTCCGGTCTGGTCTTTAAAAATGGATATTAAAAAATTTTTCGCGTCGGTAGATCATGAGATTTTGTTGGGTTTAATCAGGAAAAAAGTTTTTGATAAAGATATCTTGTGGTTGCTGGAGGAAGTTATTGGCAGTTTTTCTTCACCTAATCAAATGGGTAAAGGTGTGCCAATCGGCAATCTCACCTCGCAGATTTTTTCCAATATTTATTTGTCCGAATTGGATTATTTTGTCAAAGACAGTTTAAAAAGAAAATTTTATTTTAGGTATGCCGATGATTTTATTTTTCTGGATACGGATAAAAAGCGTTTAGAACAGTTGGAAGTGATAATCTGTCGGTTTACTGTCGCAAAATTGAAATTGGTTGTTCATCCGGATAAAATTATTTATCGCAAGTTGGGTCAAGGTATCGATTGGCTCGGGTATGTGCTTTTGCCAAATCACAGTGTAATGCGCGCTACCACCAGAAAACGAATGTTTAAAAAGATAAAAAAGAAGATCGGCTTGTACAATAACGGTTTGTTGAGCGTGGATAAAATAAATAGCAGTCTAGCATCTTATTGGGGGATTTTGAAACATTGTAATGGGTATAAAATTGAGCAGAAATTGCGTAATGAAATTTGGGGTGGTATAATAAGGTAAAATATATGACTTCAAAATTACAAGACAATTTTGCCGGCGAAATTTTAAATGATGAAAAGACTTTGGCAACGTATAGCCACGATGCTAGTATTTTTGAAGTTAAGCCAGAAGCCGTTGTGTTTCCTAAAAATGTTGAGGAGGTAAAGCAGTTGGTAAAATATGTTTCCACGCAAAAGCCAAATGATAAAAATCTTTCTCTCACCGCCCGCAGTGGTGGCACGGATATGGCTGGCGGCAGTATCAATGAATCTATTTTGGTAGATTTTACTAAATATTTTAATCACATTTTGGAAGTTAAAAAAGTAGCACCGTTTACCAATGCCAAAGGTAAAAAAGTGATTGGTGAAGCTACTGTGGAACCGGGGGTATATTACCGTGATTTTGATCCAAAAACCCTAGAAATTGGGGCTATTATGCCGACTTTCCCGGCATCTCGTGAGATCTGCACCGTAGGTGGAATGGCCGCGAATAACTCGGGTGGGGAGATGTCGCTCGGATATGGTCAGACCAAAAATTATATTAAAGAATTAAAGGTGGTTTTGAGCGATGGTGAAGAACATACTTTTGGTGAATTGGACGAAGAACAACTGCAAGAAAAAATGAAACTCAAAAATTTTGAAGGCGATATTTATCGTCGCATGTTTTCTTTACTCGAAGGAGATTTTGAATTTATTCAAAGCAAACGACCGACTACCAGTAAAAATTCTTCCGGATATTTTTTGTGGGATGTGTGGGATAAGAAAAAGTTTAATTTATGTAAATTGTTCGCCGGTAGTCAGGGCACACTGGGTTTGACCACTCAAATAAAATTTGATTTGGTGCCACAGCGCCAGCCGTCGCAATTGCTCGTAATATTTTTGAAAGATTTAGTAAAGTTGGGAGAAATAGCAGAAACGGTGATGAAATATTCGCCGGATACTTTTGAGTCTTACGATGACAATACTCTGAATTTGGCGATAAGATTTTTGCCACAGATGATTTTGAGTATGAAAGGTGGAATTTTTAAATTGGGTTGGCAGTTTTTGCCAGAAATGGGATTGGCACTGACCGGTGGTATGCCAAAGATGGTTTTAATAGCGGAATTTTCTGGAACAAGTGAAGTGGAAATTTTGGCTAAAATTAGCCCAATATCTCAAGAATTAAAAAATAAATTTAACGTAAAAACACACATTACTAAGTCAGTCTTAGAGGCACAAAAATATTGGACTATCCGACGTGAAAGTTTTAATTTGTTGCGTAAACATGTCCGTGGAATTTCCACCGCGCCTTTTATCGATGATATCATTGTTCATCCCAATCAGCTGCCGGAATTTTTGCCACGTCTCAACGAAATTTTAAAAAAATATCCGCAGATGTTTTATACGATTGCCGGCCATGCGGGAGATGCAAATTTTCATATTATTCCGTTGCTCGATTTAAAACTGGAAAAAAATCGTCAGGCCATCGCTGAGTTGTCGGCTAAAGTTTATGATTTAGTTTTGGAATACAAAGGTTCGATTACAGCCGAGCACAATGACGGTCTGATTCGTACGCCATATTTAGAAAAAATGTATGGCAAAGAAATGTGTGCGTTGTTTGAAAAGACCAAAGAAATTTTTGACCCACAAAATATTTTTAATCCTGGTAAAAAAGTGCATGGCAGTTTGCAGTACGCTTTGGATCACATTAAAAAAGGCTAAATTTTGACAAAAAAAGTTTTTCTTGGTAGTATTGTTATAGAGCGTTATACCCGTCATCAGCGGGGAGCTGAAAGTAGAAATTTGCTAATTTTAGCGAAAAGTAGACCTTTCCGGATTGGTCCGTCAAAGCCTAAATTAAGTAAAAGCGCAAGATGGTACCGTCCCGACTTTGTCGGTGACTCTTGGCACACTAATTTAAGTGTGTTTTTTTATTAAAAAAATAGTATGTATAACTCAGAACAAAACGAACAAGAAATATTAAAATATTGGGACGACAAAAAAGTTTTTGAAAAATCCGTTTCTGAACGTCCAGAAAACAAGCCGTATGTTTTTTACGATGGTCCGCCTTTTGCGACCGGTTTGCCACACTATGGCCATATCGTGGCTTCGCTCATGAAAGACACTGTGCCACGTTACTGGACGATGCGTGGTTTTCGCGTGGATAGAAAATGGGGTTGGGATTGCCACGGTTTACCTGTCGAAAATATCATTGAAAAAGATTTGGGTTTGAGCAGTAAAAAAGATATTGAAATATACGGCGTCGATAAATTCAACGAAGCTTGTCGCGCGACGGTTTTGAAATATGCCAATGACTGGAAAAAGACGGTGCGTCGCATGGGTCGTTGGGTGGATATGGAAAATGATTACAAGACCATGGATTTGTCGTACATGGAAAGTGTGTGGTGGGTGTTTAAAGAATTGTATAAAAAAGATTTGATTTACAAAGGGCACAAAGCTATGCATATTTGTCCGCGCTGTGTGACACCGCTCGCAAATTTTGAAGTGAATCAAGGGTACAAAGATGTCAAAGATATTACGGTGACGGCTAAATTTAAATTGAATAACGCTAAAGAAAAATTGGGAGTAGACGGCGATGTATTTGTATTGGCTTGGACGACCACGCCGTGGACTTTACCGGGGAATGTTTTGCTTGCGGTAAATAAAGAAGTAAATTATGCTGTGGTGAAAATTGAAAATGAAAATTTCATTTTGGCCAATGACCGCACGGAACAAGTTTTGAAAGATAAAACTTTTGAAGTGGTTAAAACTTTGAAAGGTTCGGAATTGGTCGGTCTTACTTACGAACCATTGTTTGCTTATTTTAAAGATACTGAAAATGCTTTCCGGGTGGTGGAAGCAGATTTTGTCACCACTGAAAGTGGCACAGGTGTGGTGCACATCGCACCGGCTTTTGGTGATGACGACTACCAGCTTGGCAAACGTGAAGGCGTGCCGTTGGTTCAGCACGTCAGTATGGATGGACGTTTTATTGAGGAAGTTGAGGATTTTGCCGGACACGAAGTGAAGCCAGCGGATGAACCGACTGTCACTGATATTGAAATCATAAAATGGTTGGCAGCGAACGGCAGATTATTCTCCAAAGAAAAAATGGAACACAGCTATCCACATTGTTGGCGTTGTGACAGTCCGCTTTTAAATTATGCGACCGATAGTTGGTATGTAAAAGTGACTGAAATCAAAACACAACTTTTAGCCAACAATCAGGAAGTAAATTGGGTACCGGAACATATTAAAGATGGTCGTTTTGGCTTGTGGCTTGAAGGGGCACGCGATTGGGCAGTGTCACGCAATCGTTTTTGGGGAGATCCATTGCCGATTTGGGAAAGTGAAGATGGTGATGTTATTTGTATCGGCTCGGTGGCTGAACTTGAAGAATTATCCGGACAAAAAGTTACCGATCTACACAAACATATTATTGATAAAATCGAAATTACTAAAGACGGTAAGGTTTATCACCGTGTGCCGGAAGTTTTGGATTGTTGGTTTGAATCTGG
>CAIOJG010000062.1 GCA_903858555.1 Candidatus Magasanikiibacteriota bacterium | reverse complement strand
TCATAATTAGATATAATTTTATTTAACTACCCACTTGTGTTTACCGCCGGATTTAAAAAATTGAGCGGATTCATATTCCCAAAAAACTAATACCGGCCTTGCCTTTTCCTGTTTTTGATCCAGATAAACCGAGCGATATTCAGAATTATTTTTTAATAAATGATCGGTAATTCTATCGGATAACTGCTTGGAAAAATCCTCCGACGAAAAAATAGTTGCACCTTTTTTAAATTCAAAATTTATTTCCAAATACGGATCCTGATTTTCATTGTGTTTTACCAACAAAGAAAATTTTCCGCTCAAACTTTCGGAAAAATCAGGATGTTGAACAACAGACCTTATGTGCTCCGGATAAATATTGGCTCCACAAAAAGAAACACTTAGATCTTGACGTTCGTAGACATAAACAAAAGGCAAATTCCAGACCAATCCAGCCACCCCTTCCCGTGAGGATAATTTTTTTATTCCACCGTAATCCTTGGATAAAAACTCATTTATATTTTTACTTGTAATTATTCCGCCTTGATCATTTAAATTATATCGAACCAACGGCAAGCCGCTAAAAGAAGAACAGAGCAATGACGATTTTTCTTCTTCAAAATAAAACATTTCTGGACAATACTGCCCCAAAGTCGGCAAACGATCAACTGACAAAGGAAAAATGTGACTTCGCAATGACTCGTCTTTAAGAGCTTGTCTTCTCAATAAAATAGCCAACGGAGTCTCGTGAGCCAAAGTTCCTTGATCTACCGTACCATAATGATTCAACGAATCTAAATACACATTATGCTCACCGGTAGCCTTGTAAATATAATCTCTAAATTTTTCACTAAAGGCCTCGGCCGAAAAAATAAACTTCATATTATATTCCGACCAATTTAGTCCCGCGACTTGTCCGTCATCAATCACATCTTTTATAAAAGGCGGATACCCGGCCAAAATTATTTGATCAAAATAAGGTGCCAATTTTTTTATTGATTTTAATATTTCTGTTTTATTTAAACCCGGGTTAATCAGAGACATTGCATAATTTCCGCGGCGCACCACCGTCTTGATAGCTTCGTAAGTAAATAATCCTCCAATCCATACACCCAAAGCAAAACAATTTACGTATAAAGTTTTTCTTTTTTGAATTAAAAAATTATTTCGTAAGTATAACTCCGCGGTTAAGGCATAATATTCGTTTTGAAAATCATTTCTCGGAAAATAATACGGCTCGCCGGTAGAACCTGAAGTGGAGGAGATATCCCAATTTTCTGAAGAAAACTTCCCATCCCAGCACAAATCAGGTAAATCGTATTGACGCAAATAATTGGCTTTATCAATAGTTGGAATCTGCTGAAAATCCTTGATATTTTTTATTAAGGCAGATTTTACTCCTTGTTTTTTTAAAAAATCACGATAAGCCGGCACTCGCACAGACATATCTTTAAAAAGTTTCAGAGCCATTTTTTCACCACGTCTAATCCAAAATTCCTCCGGTTTGGTTTTAAGGGCGGTTAAAAACTTGGCGGTAGTGCCAAAACCGTGTTTAAAATAATTAACTTTTTGCATAAAAATCAATTTTTTCAGCAGCAACAGACTCGGCCACTTCCAACGTGGATTTATTTTCTTGCTGACTTCGTTCAAAAATAGAACGTAGACTCTCTCCTATTTTTTGAATTTTATTAATAATTCTTCCCGGATTGTGTAT
>CAIOJG010000061.1 GCA_903858555.1 Candidatus Magasanikiibacteriota bacterium | reverse complement strand
TATTTAGTCAAAACGTTTGCTAAATCCATTATTTTTTGTGACACCTCTTCAGTGACGTGAGTTTGATTTTGAAAATGAATCAATTCTACTTCTGCCCCACGTACCATCATTCTATAGGCCGCGACCGGACTATCAATACCGCCCGACAATAGGCACATTACTTTTTCCGCGGTTCCGACCGGTAATCCACCAGCTCCTTTAATCAAATTACCATAGACAATTGCTTCTTTGGTTCCGATGTTTAAATGTATTTCTAAATCAGGATTTTTTAATTTTACTTTCCAGCCAAATTTAATATTCACTCTCGAACCTAGTTCACGTTCAATCTCGACAGAATCCATTGGAAAAGTTTTGTCAGAGCGGTTGGCTGTGATTCTAAAATTTTTAAAATCATCTCCCCAATTTTCACTTTCAACTCTAGCAACAATTTTTTCAAAATCCAGCTCCGCTTTAAACGCTGGCGAAAAATTTGCGATACCAGGTATCAGCGCCAATCTCGATAAATCTTCTTCCTGGATATTTTCTATCCAAATACCACTCTCGAGTCGTAGAGTGTGGCTTTTAGGAAAAAGATGTTCAATATTTTTTTTAAGTTGGTTTACAAAAAATCTTTGATTACCACCCTTTAAAAATATTTCATCAAAATGCGCGACTACATTCATACTAAACTAAATCCGCAATCGGCACGAGTTTGGATTCGGCTTCATTTCTTTTTTTCATTTCTACGGACTGTTGATCCAAAGTTTTTTTACTGACAATCAGACGCACCGGCAAACCGATCAAATCCGCATCCGCAAATTTCACACCAGCCGTGACATCACGACGGTCGTCAAATAAAACTTCGGCACCAGAAGCAACGAGATTTTTGTAAATTTTTTCAGCCTCGGCAAAAGTTTCATCTTCACGACCCAAAGCCAATAAATGATATTTAAATGGAGCGACAGCTTCCGGCCAGATAATACCTTTTTCATCATGAAATACTTCTACCAAAGTACCCATCACACGCGACGGGCCGATACCATAGCAACCCATTTCCACTGGCAATTCTTTTCCTTCGGCGTCTAAAACTTTAAAGCCAAACGCACTGGAAAATTTCTGACCGAGTTTAAAAATATTTCCGACTTCGATACCATTTTTTTGAACCAAATCCATATTGCCGCATTCCGGACAAGAATTTTGATCCGCAATAATTTCTTTGTTGATACCGACGCGACATTCTTCACAGAAATATACAGTGTCCTCACCTACTTCATTTAAAGTTTGGAATTCGTGTGAGTAGCGACTGAAAGCACCGCCCGAAGCGTAGGTCAAAACAGTAATGTCGCCTAAACCTAAACGAGTATAAACTTTGTGATAAGCTTTTTTTGCCACTTCGTAAAATTCGTTTAAACTTTCTTCGTTGGCATGGAAAGAATACAAATCTTTCATATTGAATTCACGGCCGCGCAAGATGCCGGACTTGGCGCGTGGTTCATTGCGATATTTATTTTGAATTTGAAAAACGGATAATGGTAAATCTTGATATGAAAAAGTATACTTTTGTACGAGTGGAGTCACGACTTCTTCGTGAGTTGGATTTAAAACATATTTGGCGCCACCTGGACCTTCGGTATGAAAAAGTACGTCCATAGTGTCACGGCCGGTAGTTTTGTAACTTTCTTCTTGGGTCAAAGACGGCATCAAGATTTCACTTCCTCCGATGGCAGTCATTTCTTCGCGCACGATGTTTTGAATTTTGGTCAAAACGCGCAAACCCAGCGGTAGATAGTTGTAAACGCCGGCCATTTGTTTACTGACAAAACCGCCACGAATCAAAAATTGAGCATTGACACTTTCTTCATCGGCTGAAACGGTCTTGCTGGTCTTTCCAAAAAGTTTTGAATAATACATAGAATTCATTATAAATACGGGCTTATTATACTAAATTGGGATGAGTTTGTCAAAACAAAAAACAGTTCGCGTTCTCTCCCGCGTCTACTCGTAAAAATGCGCTCAGATGCGGGGTGCGAACTGTCTTCGTCAAGCTTTATTTTAATAACCAAAATCCAATTACAGCAATCACAATTCTATACCATCCAAACGCGCTAAAATCATGTTTTTGAATATAATTGAGAAGGAATTTTACCGCGAAGTAAGCTGTGATAAAGGAAAAAATAAACCCAACTG
>CAIOJG010000060.1 GCA_903858555.1 Candidatus Magasanikiibacteriota bacterium | reverse complement strand
TCGATTTCATCAACAAAGAGGCTAACGACAAAATTGACTTGTCGGCACCAGAAGGCTGGAATCTGTTGGAAAAACGATTGGCGGAGCTAGAGTTTTAAATTTGCCAAAACCCAAAAAATAGGGTAGTATATACCAACTAAATATATTTATGACTACTGAAAAAAACCTTTTTAACTCAAATTTTTGGCGTTATTTAAAACGCTATGGCGCTCAGGCAGGCTTGGCGCTTTTGGAATTTATTAAAGTTGCGGTGCTGGCCGGTATTACTATCGGTTTGGTGCGCTATTTTTTGTTTAAACCTTTTTACGTCAAAGGGGCTTCCATGGAGCCGACATATATGGATCGTGAATATTTAATTATTGACGAGCTTAGTTATCGCTTGCATGCGCCTCATCGTGGCGATGTCATCGTGTTCCATTATCCAAATGATCCTAAAGAATATTTTTTGAAACGTATTATCGGTTTACCGGGTGAACGAATAAAAGTTTCCGAAGGACAGATTACAATTTACAACGACGAACATCCGGAAGGATTCTTGCTTAAAGAAAATTATTTACCAAACGGTTTGCAAACTGATGGTGAAGAAATTAAAGCATTGAATAAAGGTCAATATTTTGTAATGGGGGACAACAGACCAAACAGTTTTGATTCGCGCCGTTTTGGCACTGTCGATGAAAGTTTGATTGTCGGCCGCACGTGGGTGCGCGGATGGCCACTCAGTCGTATTGAAGTTTTTAAAACACCAACTTATTAATTTATTTTTTTAGTATGGCTAAAAAAGATAAAAAAATTAAACCAAAAAAAATGGAAATCAAAAAATCAGTTAAAGCGGTTAAGACCGTAGCGAAAGAAAAAGTTGTTAAAGAAAAAGAAGGTGCGACTGAACGTGGAAAAAAATCCTTTAGTTTGTTGCGTGGCATGCACGATATTTTGCCAAAGGATGAAAAATATTGGAAACCAATGTTTGCCAGCGCACAAAATATTGCGGCTCATTTTCAGTTTGGACGTTTGGAAACTCCGATTTTAGAAGAGCTCGGTTTATTTGTGCGTGCGGTTGGAAAAGGTACCGATGTGGTGGACAAAGAAATGTATACTTTCGAGGATAAAGATGGCACTAAGGTTTGTATGCGTCCAGAGCTCACCGCGGCCGCTGCACGTGCTTATATCATGCACGGTTTTAGCAATTTACCTCAACCGGTAAAACTCTGGTATTGGGGTCCAATGTTCCGTCATGATCGTCCTCAAGCCGGACGTTATCGTCAGTTTCACCAGGCGGGTTATGAAATTTTTGGACAAGCCGATTCAGCTGCCGATGCCGAACTTATTTTAGTTGGTGTAAATTTTTTCAGAGATTTGGGTTTGCCAGTTGAAGTAAAAATAAATAGTATCGGTACTCCAGCGGAACGCGCGAATTATAAAAATGAATTGGTAAATTATTACCGCAGCAAGCGCTCTTATTTGTGTGAAGAATGTCGCAACCGTTTGGTGAAAAATCCAATGCGTCTTTTGGATTGCAAAGAAGAACGTTGTCAACCGGTAAAAGAAGAAGCTCCACAAATTATCAATTGGTTGGGTGCGGATTCCAAAAATCATTTTATGAAAGTTTTGGAATATTTAGATGAGCTTGGTGTTCCGTATCAATTAGATAATACTTTGGTGCGCGGATTAAATTATTACACTCACACCGTGTTTGAATTCTACGCTGCTGAAGGTGGTGAAGAAGGGCAACAGAGTGCACTCGGTGGTGGTGGACGCTATGATTTGTTGGTAGAAGAATTGGGTGGACGTCCAACTCCAGCCGCTGGTATGGCGATTGGTTTAGAGCGTACAGTCTTAGCGCTCAAACAATACAATGATAAAAATAATCGCGAAATGCCAAAAACTCCGGTGGATGCTTTTATTGCTCAACTCGGTGAGGAGGCGCGTCGTGTGACTTTAAAAATGGTAGATCAATTACGCAACAGTGATATTAAAATTTCTTTTAACTTTTTCAAAACTTCTTTGAAAACTCAATTGGAATTGGCCGATGCCATCAAGGCTCCATTTGCCGTAATTATCGGTCAAAAAGAAGTGCAAGACGGCACGGCTATTATCCGTGATATGGAATCCGGAATCCAAGAAATTGTAGACCAAAAAAAGTTGATAACTGTCCTAAAAAGAAAGCTGGGAAAATTTGACGATAAGCGATAATTAGTATATACTGTAATCAGCAATATTACATTGCTATTTAATTCTAATTCTTAACGGAGGTGAATAATTGTGTCAGAAATTAAACGAAGAAAAAACGAATCTTTTGAGTCGTACATGCGTCGCGTGAAAAAACGTTGGCAGCAGTCCGGTAAGATATTGCAGGTCAAAAAGATCCGCTATCACCAGGAAGACAAGAGTCGCAACATGCGCAAAAAAAGTGCGTTGCATAGTCTCAGAGTTGCCGGTAAAATGGAATATCTCAAAAAGATTGGCCGTTTGCCAGAAGATACTAGAAAGAAATTTTAATTTAATTTCATCCATTGTCCCATGCTTCAATGGTTGTCAAAAAATAGATATTTAAAAACCGCTGTCTTGTTAGGAGCAGTCATAGCGGCGGTTTTTATTTTTTCTGGTAGCGCGAATGCTCAAAGTATTGCCAATCCAAACAGTACTTTAAACCAAGGTGTCCAAATTTTACAAAAACCTTTAGGTTTGCCGGCCTTTGATATTCGTCTTATCATCGCAAATATTGTTAGATGGCTACTAGGCTTAGTTGGTCTAATTTTGGTTATCTTGTTAATGTATGCCGGTTATCTTTGGATGACCGCCGGTGGAAACGATGAACAAATTACTCAGGCTAAAAGTATAATGAGAAACGCAGTTATAGGTTTGGCAATTATTTTAAGTGCCTATTCTATAGTTTCGTTTATTATGAATATGTTGGGTTATGGTGGTGGTTTAGAATCAAACGGTGGCATCAATCCTCCGGTTATTGAAAATTTATCGGGCAGTGGTGCTTTGGGCAGAACTGTAAAAGATCACTATCCAGCCCGCGATCAAAAAAATGTTCCGCGTAATTCAAGAATTGTCATTTCGTTTTTCAAACCACTTAAAGTTGACAGCTTTATTACCGATACAAATGGTGATGGTATATACGGAGATTGTGTTAGTACTACCGATCCAAATTTTAGTTGGAATCTAGATTGTGATCACGTCACTACTACTGCCAGCGGTTTGTTGTCAGACAACTATATCAACGTAAAAGATACCAGCACTGGTCAGCCGATTGCCGGTTTAGTAGCTTTGGCTTCTACCAGTACCGAAAAAGGTGTTACGGGTGTGTTTACGCTTGTGCTTAAACCAATTACCAATACTAGTACCAGTGATTTGACCGGTGGTTATTTGGGTAGTGATTCTGCGGAGGTTAATTATGCCGTTTATTTAGGTCAAGGCATTTTGGTTGATGACGCGATAAATAATTATCCTAGATTATTTATAAGTAGTAATCCAAATGACGACCACTATGATTGGAATTTTACTTGTGATACCAGCTTGGATTTGACACCGCCTTATATTACCGCTGTTTATCCAAATCCTAATACTACTACACCGAAGAATACGGTTATCCAAATTTCTTTTAGTGAACCGGTAAATCCGATTGGTCTGCAGGGTTCAATGCAATCGTCTTCACCTTTTGACGGATATCTTTTAAATAACGATGAAAGTAACGGTCTATATCTAACCAATAGTAGTACAAATATTTTACCACAAGGTTCTTGGAATTTAGTAAATAATTTCCAAACTTTAGAATTTACGCCTAGTGAGCAATGTGGTAAAAATGTCTGTGGTGACCCGGTTTACTGTTTGCCGGTCTGTACACCTGGTAGCGTGAATTGTCCCAATGCTAATTATAAAATTATTTTAAAAACCGCTTCCACTACCGGTTCTGGTTTTGTTGATAGTCCATTCACCGGTATTGAAGATTTGGCCGGCAATGCCTTGGATGGGAATAACGATAATTTTAGAGAAAATCCAACCACAACCCTTCCTATTTTTGATAATTGGAAATCCCCGGATAACTATATATGGGGTTTTAGTGTAAGCAATGAAATGGATTTAACTCCACCGTATCTTGTACATGTCGAGCCGAGCATCGTCGAATCATTTGTTGCTCCGCAAGCGCCTTGGGTAATGAAGTTTGATAAACAAATGCGAGTTGATTCTTTTTATGATATCGATATTCAAGAATTTCCGGACCCTTCACAAACAAACGGCGTGCCTTTGTATAAAGATCCACGTGTTCAAGCGCCAGATTATGAGTTGGTAAACGTAATGCATGGTGATTTTTTGAAAGTGGATAAAAAGATTTACATGCCAATCGCGACTTCTTCTATACAGGATTCTCATTTTAATTGTTTTTATCCTGGACTTGGGCCAGAAACACACTCTGAGATTCAAAATAAAACTGTGGTTCCAACTTTAGATTGTACAGTAAACGGTGATACTAAAACGAATTGTTGCGCTGTGTCCGACACCGATACTGGTAATTTTTGTTGCAATGGTGCTGCAACCAGCAGCAACGGCGGAATACAAAGATGTTTTAGTGATGGTCAAGTAAATTATTACACCCAATGAAAAATATATTTAAAAAAATAACAATATTTTTTGCTTTAGCTATATTTTTGATAGGTGGTTTTTTTCCTTTTTCAAACGCAGCCTCGGCGCAAGGATTAAATTTGGGGCTGGCGCCAATTGCGGCTTCCGGTTTGGCAACCACTGATATCCGTACTATTATTGCTAATATTATTCGGGTTGCTTTGGGGTTGCTTGGTATCGGCGCGGTTGGTTTGATTATGTACGCAGGCTATGAATGGATGACAGCCGGTGGTAATGAAGAACAAATAGCCACCGCCAAGAAAATTTTGACCAATGCTACGATTGGTCTGATAATTATTTTGTCGGCATATTCGATCGTAAGTTTTGTAATCACTCAGTTGCAAGGAGCAACTACTACTCAAGATCAAAAATGTCAAGATCAGAGAGCGAATGGTGGTCCTACTTGGGGTGGCGATTGTCCAACTCAAGATTGTTCTCAGTCTGCCGATGGTTGTCCGCCACCTGGGTCTCTGTATGTTAAAAATCTGCCTACACAAGGTAAAATGTGTATCATGAATGTTCGCCCAATGGTAGGATTTAACAAATCGGTTGATTTGAGCACTTTAAATGGGAATTTGGTTGTGGTGTTAGATACCACCACTGATAAGGGGGCTTGTGCGCCTGAAAATTATTTCCCTGGAACTTGGTCAAATGCCAACGGTGATGACAATACCGTTGTCTTTACTCCTAGCAGTTCGTGCCCTGCTGCCGACGGTGGTAAAGATTGTTTTGCGGCCAGTACCAGTTATAAAATACGTTTTTGTAACTCAGCCGCTATTCTCGATTTAGATCATCTCCATAGTTTAAGTTGTGAATTTGGTAGAGGATGTCCAGATTCCAATTTTATCACTGGTGATGGTGTTGATAGAACTCCACCTTCAAGTATCACGATTGAGGATCTTCCAAATAACAATGTAATCGCGCAAGACACAAGAACCACCGTCAATTTGTCCTATGTTGATGATGTTGGTGTCCAATCAATCTTATTAAAAGAAGGAAATAATCCTATTGGATCGGCGAACTTTCAAGGTTGTAATATGAGTAATACCGGCCAGGTAGTTTGGGATACTTCTGGTTATAGTACAGGTACATATCATCTAAAAGCTACCGGATGGGATTTTGCCGGACTTTCAAATTCTAGTTCTATAAAAGATGTTCAAGTGGTCTTGCCTCACTGTGTTGATCAAACTAAAAATTCTGATGAAACAGGCATAGATTGTGGCGGTGGTTGTCCTCAGTGTGATGGTGGAAGTTGTACGGTTGGGACTGATTGTCAAAGTGGTTATTGTGAGGTGACCAATGGTCGGGGGATTTGTTTGGAAAAAATGTACATAAAAAGTATTTCGCCAAATCCAGCCGCCCACGGAGATTTTCTTTCTATTTTGGGTAAATATTTTGGTGAAACAGCTGGGCATGTATATTTCAAAAGCAGCAGCAGTCAAGATATTGAAGCTCCGGTTGCGAACTGTGGTGTAGGTTTTGATAATTGGATATCAAATCAAATCATTGTTCAGGTGCCAGACGGCGCGGTTAGTGGTACAGTTCGGGTAGTTACTGCTCCAGTTACCGGACCGGACGGTGTGGTGAGACAATGGGAGGATATGACTGGTGTTTCAGGCACTCAAAAAATTCCAGATTTTATTTTGACCACGACAACTCATCCGGGTATTTGTGGAATTTTGCCACAGCCGGCGACAGGACAGCCAGGTAGTGATGTGTCGGTAGTTGGTAAGAATTTTGGTGCCAATAAAAACACGAATGATTATTTTAAATTTTACGAAACGAAACTCAATGTCACTAATTGGGCGGATACAACAGTTAGTGGTACCGTGCCCTTAACTTTGGGAAATGGTGATGTGGGAGTAAGTATCGAGAAAAATGGAATTCAGAGTAACTCGGTTTTGTTTAATATTTTTGGATCTGTTCTTAATGGTCCGGTCATTACTAGTATGAGCGCGACTTCCGGCGTATTTGGTGACTACCTTACCATTTATGGAAATAATTTTGGCGGTATTCAAAATCAAGTTATCTTTACCAAGCTTGATGCTAGTGGTAATCAAACCATCAATTATTTAGTTGGTGGCACAAATTTTCCAAGTGTCTGTAATAATGGTGTGACCTGGAATGACAACCAGATAGTAGTGAAAATGCCTAACTTTGAAAGTGGTAAAACTTATTCTGTGCAAGTTGTTCGTTCTGATCCGGATTCCGCGACCAGTCCATTTGATGATACCAAAACAGTCACTGATATGCCCGGCAATGTTGTAAAGCCTGGTATTTGTAAAATTTCGCCAACTTCCGGAGATGTTCCGGGCACAATCACAATTTTTGGTGAAAATTTTGAGGTAGGAAGTAATGTTTATTTTTCTCAAACGACCAGTACGAAAGATGATTTAAATTCCTATTCTTCCGATACTATTATTTCAAATAATTTCATTATTGCCACTGACGGTGGAGAAACCGCCGCTGTGTCCTCAACCAAGTCGACTGTTTCCGGTCCGGTTTTTGTGGTTAAAAGAGGAATGAGAAGTAACGGCTTAATGTTTAAAGTGTTTGATTGTCGGTCTACAGATAATTCGAATAAATGCGCTGGAAAATGTTGTGTCGACGGTGCCGATGCCGGTTCGTGTATTGCCGCCGGAGGCTTGTGTAGCGGTGATCATAAATCTTCTGGGTATATGTGGGTGTTTTCAGCAAATAGACTGGCTGAACAGCCACGTGTGGTGGAACGTTGTGGATCTGAAACCGAAAGAGCTGTGTCACCAGAATTTCCTTCACCATCACCATCTACTTTTTGGGGTGGTCAATCAGAGCAAGTTTGTCACACGGCCTTGCCAAACGTTGAATTTAGCGCGATGATGAGCAGTACTCTTTTGAACGCGACGAATGTCCAAGTCTTTTCTTGTGGAAACGGTGCCAATTTTGATGAAGGAAATTGTAATACGCTTTTTCCGGTTACTATAGATATTCAAAATATTGGTAGTTCTAGAAATTATATACAGCTTATACCACAAACTGCTTTACCAAATCGTTGGGCACCAAATACTTGGTACCAAGTAAGATTAATTGGTGGGGATTCGGGGATAAAGACAGATGATGTTCGACCGCAACCTCTTTTGGCTTCACGTCCTTGTAATAATGGTGCGGCCGCGTATTGTTTTGATTTTAAAACCAGTAATGAGGACGTAGGCTTAGGTGATTGTAAACTTCGAACAGTTTTGGTTTCCCCTAGTTCATTTTGGACGTCTATTATTGATGCCGCAATTCCTGTGCAAGTGATAGGGATTAATTCAAATCCGTATGATTTAGTATATCAAGCCAACGGTTTAAGTACTCAGTATTGTACGTTGATGAACGTATCCGATTTAAATTGGGAGTGGAATACAGATAGTACAACATTGGCCAGGACAATTTCTAGTGTTCATTTGGCCAATAATCAGTCCAACGTGCTGGCTTTTAGAAATACCGTTGGTGTAGGTATTGATGGTGATGCAGTAAAGATTGAAGCATCTGTGCATCCTACCCAAGGTGTTTGTGCTTATGATAATAGCGTATCTTGTAGTTCAAACTCTGATTGTACTTATTATAAATTCGGTTACGCGCCGATATTTAGGAAGCCGGGTGTGTGCTCGGCCGTGTCAGGACCAAATAATAATGTTTATTTGGTTGGTTATACGGGTGGCAGCACTTACGGAGTTCCGGTTTTAGATTGTAATAATTCCAGCGATTGTAACACCCCAGGTTTTAATGATTTTGTAAAGTCTAAGGGAAGCGGCTGGTCGCCAGCTTGTAATCTTTCTTCGATAGATATAGTACCAAATAATTCTACCTGTGATTTTTCCCAACTTAAAACCGGTACCAGTTCGCTCAAAATCGACCTTTCTAATCCGGAAGTAATAGATTACGCCCCAAATTGTTTGGAAGCATGTACGAACGCGACTGTGTGGGCTCGATTCAACACTAGTATGTCTAGTCATAATGTGACTAATAATTCTGCGGCTATCAAGATTTCAAAGTGTAATGATGAAAATTGTTTGAGTTTAACTTTGGTAACATCTACAAATGTTGGTTTTGATCCGGACAATCTTACCTTAAATATTTTTGGAAAAGGACAGTTCGATTCTTTAGATGTTAACTCTCTTTATTTGGTGCAACTCTCGACTACCGATACGCCAGGAATTGATCAAGGCACTCAATTATGGAGTGGCAGTTCGACGTATATGGTAAAACCATATAATAAAACATTTAGTTGGCGCTTTAGAACTAAAAAAACCGCTTGTGCTCCAACCAGTGTAGATGTTTTGCCAAAAGTATTTACAGCCGCTAGATTGGATGACAGAAAAGTTTTTCAAGCGGATGTATTTTCAGCGCCAGATGCCTGTAGCGCTTCTGGACAAAAATTAAATCCTTGGCAACAAGATTGGAATTGGTCAACTTCTGATGTTGGGGTTGCAAAAATATTTACTGTTAATACTATTGGACATAATCCATACTGTAATGGTAACTGTTTGAAGAATGGTAGTACCGTACCGTTCACTTCTGTCACCTCTACGATTTACCCTATCTGTGGAAATGGAATAGTGGAGGCAGGGGAAGATTGTGATTCTCCGGTTTCTTCTACTGCGTCAAATGGTTGTCAGCTCAATTGTTTATTTTATCCAAAATATAAAAAAGCCGGTTCACAGCCAGTCACTGATAGTAAAGATTTGAATGCTTCTGTTTGTGGTAATGGGTTGCTTGGTTTAGATGAAGATTGTGATTTGGGAATTAGTCCTTTGGTGAGTAGTCCAACTTCTTCTTTCTTGTGCTCAGCAAATTGTTTACATCAAGGCACTAGATTGTCGTCAGCTTGGTGTGCTAATTCAGCTTCTACTTCGGCGTCTGGTTTCAGTGATAGTGATATTAAAAAATTCTGTGCGTCGTCCTATAGTCAGTGTGGTGATGGTGTCTTGAGTCCGGATGAAGATCCTGGATGTGATGGCCCAGGTATTACAACTCTTCCAGTTGATTGTAATAATCGTTGTTTGAAAATCAGCGGTCAATGTACTCCCGGTTCCGTCGGTTGTGGTGATGATGGTCTGTGGCAAGGTTCGTCTTTAATGTATACAAAAAACGGTCAAGATTATCCATCTGTTTGTGGTGATGGAAACGCTGCTACTGGTGAAGATCCAGACTGTGAAGTGTTACAGCCGAGCATGTTGTTTAGTCACCCGTTTACTGATCCATGGGTTTTGGCGATTGGAGAGGGGAACGGGGCTGTTTCGACCGGAGTTCCACCTGTTCAAGAGAGTGATATTACCGCTGAAACAAATACTTCAACTCATAAAGTTGGTGGTTTTGGTAAATATCAAGTACCGTGCGGTTTCGCTTCTGATCAGCAATGTGAAGATTTTAACCCTGGAAGTGGTGTTGGAAATGACTCTTGCTGTTATGCGCGACCAAATTTAATTGGTGTATATCCAGGCACAACCAGCACTGCCAATACGCAAGAAAATGTCTGTATAAATACTTATATCGAAGCAGATTTTGATAGTAAAATTGACGTTGATACTTTGTCGGGAAATTTATTGTTAGCACGTTATACTCCGGATAGCTGTCCTGTTGGTTCCACAGATGTTTCGACACTTGTTGCTGTTAGTAATAATAAAAATCTAGCTTGGTATGAAATAATTTGGCAAAAATTAGTAGCCTTTTTTGAAAATATTTTTGCTGACAAAGCAACGGCGAGTGGCTATGTTTGGTGCGCTGGCTTGGACGTTGGTACCCCAAAAGTATTTTTTAATACTGACGGTTCTTCTAAAGTGACTTTATCTTTAAGTAAACCTTTAGCCGAAAGTACGGTCTACACAGTGATTTTAAAAAATGATATTAAAAATATTAATGGTGTTAGTATAGCAAAATTATCCGGTAAAAATCCATCATGGATGTTTAAGACCGGTGATCATATTTGTACCATTGATACTGTAACAATCAATCCTGATCAAGCCTTTTTTTCCAGTCCGAGTTCTTCCGCGGAGTTTAAAGCCTTTGGTCAAACAAAAGATTTTATCGCTGGTCAGCCACAGAAAATACAGCCGGTAGCTGGCTATAGTTGGGAGTATCTTTGGGGACCGGCTGTCAATCCATATGTAGAAATTGCTACCAGTGGTATTGATACCGCTACCATAACTTCTAAAAATCGTAATGGTGAATTGGATGTCTTTGCTTCGGCTAATATTACCGCTGATTTATATGAAAATCCTCCACAAGTCGGTATAGTTGCTACCGGTAAATCTCACGTGATTGTTTTCTTGTGCGAGAATCCTTGGCCACCAAAAGGAATATTCCCATATGAAGATAAAGTTGGTAATAATGATGGTTTTGATATTACCAGCAGTATTTTTGATGGTTCCTCCATCCAACCATCGGAGGTTTACAAAGGTGGCTATTTCAATTTTAGAACTTATTATTGTGCTGATAATGGCGATACCGGTAAAGCTGACGACCTACCATATTTGCGTCCGGTGGTGCAGGTCAGCGGTGATGTTTTGGGATCTTCAAATACTACAACAGTTACTTCTACTTTGACCACTCTATTACTAGGAACTGGTTCTTGTGCTAATGATTCCAACAGAACTTGTGCTAGTAGCCCAGACTGTAGTTATGTTACCGTAAATAACGGTGTAAACAACTTTAAAGCTTACCCTAACAAAACCGGTGTTTGTGGAATTTGGAGCAAGGCTTTAAAATATTATATTTATGCTGATACTTCTGGTTTTGCTGTAGATTGTGATACAAACGCAGATTGTAGCCCTTATAATTCAAATCCGGTTGTTGAGACTTGGGATACCGCTGTAAACGGAGCCACCCCCGGAAATTATGATGCTTTAGGTTGTATAAAGTTTTCTGATCCTGATATGCCAGCCGCAGTTACTTCTAGTTGTACCTTCACCCCTGACACCTACAACACTTCTGTTTCTTCGCAAATCATTCCGATTGCCTCTGGAGCGTTAAAACGCTTCCTCTTTACCAATGGTAAAAATAACGACGCAGTCGGAATTCAAGTTTTTGACAATCCAAACCATCTCTCTGTCTATGCTTGGCTTGATGATAAAAAATTTGATACCAGCAACTTTAAAGACATGTCAAGTCCATTGGATGGATACCAGGCTGTTAGTGATGGTGATAATGTTTATGTGGATGCTTTAAATTTTGTTGGAAAAGATACCGCCTCTACTACTGGAAATTTATCTAGCAATATATATCTCTTCAGTTTAAGTAAAAATTCACAGCCAGAGACTAGAAAAGTTTTTGAGGAATTGATTCAGAACATGTCGTTTAATGCGAACCTGACTAATTTTGGATACTGTGGCACAGCTGTAGACAAACCAAATTCGGTTAGTCAGACGTCTTGCAATTCGGATTTTGATTGTCGAATCGCCGGTACTTGCACTACTGCTAAAGTGTCGCAAAGTGTTTGTGCCGGTGACAGTTCTAAGCATTGTATTGACCCAGCTACAGACTGTAATCCTGTTATTGATAATGCCTTTTGTCAAGCGGCAGTCGAGCATGTTTGCAGTAATAATTACGCTCAGTCATGTACAGTAGCAACTCAGAGTACCGACTGTCCAGATGTCGGCGCCCAACAGATGGATGGTTTGTCTATTTACGCTAGTGGTACAGAGTATCTTTTCAAACCAGCCGGCGTTGCGCTTGGTTCGGTTGAGCAGAGCATACCAAGTGGACTTTGTGGAATCACTCCTCATAGTTATCCGTCAAAAATTTCTCTGGCTGTTGATGAGTTGTATATTAATACTTCGTCAGTTGTTTCCGGTGATACGCCGATAGTTATAAACGAGTCAAATATTGTAGCTTGTGTTACCACTCAAGATTGTTTAGATGCAAGGATGCAAGGTGATCCGACGTATAATAATGATTTTGATAATTGGATCAAACAAAAAGCACTCTATGATCAGGCAAATAATTTCAATTATAATTTTGATGCAAAATGTTTTCCTACAACTGGTCCAAATTATGTGGCACATTATGCTGCTGGCACTGTGAGTCCAACCTGTATTGCCAAAGATTCTACTACTAATTTTGCATGTTCTGATAATCCGTTAAAATCTTGTACCGACAGTTCGCAATGTCAGCTGAAAAATGACACCTGTACTACAATCAATGTTGACGTTAGCACCTGTTCAAATAATTCGGCGAAAACATGTGCTAGCGATAGTGAATGTTTAAGTTTGGGAATTTGTGCTGACCAAACCGATAAATTAAAACGTGATTATCAGCGTATAAAAGATTTGAGCACGATCAATCAGAGTTTGATTAATTATTTCTCAAATAATAACAGCACGTATCCAAGTTTGAAAGAAGGTTCGTTCTTGACTGGTCAGTCTGTCAGTACTTGGCCTTCATGGACAACATTAGGTAATGTTCTTGGTCCGATTTTGCCGATTGATCCTATTAATCAATTGGGAGTAGCCGGTACTTGTTCAGTTTCCACCAATATATTTTGTACCACCGATTCCGATTGTGGAGATCAGAGTGTTTCGTCTTCGCAAAAATGTGTTATTCATGCTGCGGATACTGGTTGGAGTACGGCCGATAGACGTTTTAGTTTTGCCTGTGCTACCGACTCTCTGGCTTACCGTTATATCGTTTCTACTTCCAGCAATAGTTATGTTGTAAAATCTCGTTTTGAAGATGTTGGTTTGGATATTCAAAATTTGCACCCTGATTTTTATGATTATTTTATACCATCTTCCGATCAATCAAAGTTTAATCTCACATCATGGTTAAATCCTAACCCAAATAACGGTATTTGTAATCAAGATCAAGAAATCAGTACTTTGAGTCAAGGTAAATGTGGTGATGGACAGGTGAATTTAAATTTAGGTGAGCAATGCGATCCTCCGGGGATTAAAAAATATCATACCGATGTTTGCTCAAATCCAGGCTATACTTATATGCCGGTGGAAGTCTGTGGTCCGTCATGTCAGTGGCAACCGGCAAACCCGTCAACTTCTAGCTGTAAAATTTTATCAAAATGTGGAAATGGAATTGTTGAGCCGGGAGAAAAGTGCGATGATGGTGCGAAAAATGGTTCTTATAACCACTGTGATTTAGGTTGTCAGTCTTTTGCGTCTCATTGTGGCGATGGATTGGTTTCCTCCACTTACGAAGTTTGTGATATCGCTTCTGCTAATATTAATAATAACAACAATTTTAATGCCCCTTATTTTTATGATATTAATACGTTTACCGGTTGGTGTGTGGGCGGTGTAAATGATGGCAGTGGTTGTTTTAATGATTTAACTTGCAATCTATACCAGTTTTATAATCCGTTTAATGGTGTTTATGGATCAACTGTTGTAGGTTCTTCAAATGGACATTGTGTCACTCTGGCTCAAAATAAAAATAGATACAGTCTTGATAAACAAAAGTCCTGTAATTTTGATTGTCAAAAAACTGGTCCATATTGTGGAGATGGAGTTGTTCAGCCAGAATTTGGCGAGCAATGCGATAAGGCTCTAGATTATAGTTGCAGCATAGATGGTCAATCTGGCAACAGAGTGTGTGGTGATAGTTGTCGCTGGGAAAATAATTCAGCAGTCGTTGCTTATGATTTTAATGATGTATTCTTATATAATGATTTAAGTAATGTAGCTGTAAGTGGTTTAGCGAATGTGGCAAGCTCTTCTTTAATTGACGATAATAGAGAGTTGTATGCCACTTGTACTGGAAATTGTCCGACCACGACCACAGATCGTTTTGGTAGTCTAAGTAAAGCGTTAAATTTCAATGGTAATCAATATCTCACAGTAACCTCAAGCGCAAAATTTAGCAACATCTTTAATCTAAATGAAATTACTATTTCCGCATGGGTAAAAGTTCCTTCGACAACAACGGATGGTTGGCATGCAATTTTGTCAAAACAAAATTCTGACTCAGGTAATCCTGCTTCCTTTACTACTCTTGATCGTAATTATAATTTTTATATATATACTCAAAATGGGGAAGTAGTAAATTTGTATTTTTCATCCTTAGCCCTAGAAGCTAAACCTATTTTAGGTGACGGTTGGGCGCTTCCTCAAACTAATACTAGTAGTATTTTTGCCATAGATACTTGGAATTTTGTGGCGGTAACAGTGGATGCCTCTCGTAATGGTAAATTCTACAACTATGATGCTTCCACACAAAAAGCTATACAATTAGGCAGTACCTTTACAAATGGAAATCCTATGTTGAACGCTACAGGTTCTTATCCGGTTTTTATAGGAAGAGCCGACAATTTTTTTCAAGGTTCTATAGATGATGTACAGCTGTATAATCGTGCCTTGTCGCCAGGAGAGATAAATGATTTAAGTCAGAACACCAACAATTTCTGCCAATTGAATAACGTCGTTAGTGTCCCGTATGTTGCCCCAACCGCATGTGGTAATGCCGTTGTCGAAGACGGTGAAGATTGTGATCTTGGTGACAGCACTCACGCACCTTATCAAAATGGCAATGTCTGTAAACCTGGTCTTTTCACCGGTTGTTGGTATTGCACCAGTGAATGTAAAAAGATAAATATTAGTGGAACATTATTATAAGTATATTAAGAAGTTTTAACTATATAGAATATGTTTGACGATCAACTTGCACATCCAAATACTCCGCCAAATTTACCGGTAGAGCCAGATGACATGTTTGCCGGTGTAGAAAAAGATGCTACCAGTGCTGATGTTGCCGTAGTACCCAATGTCCCAAATGCCTTAGATGCCGGATTATTAAAGAAAAAAGATCAGGCCGCCGCACCGAGTCCATTGGCCGAACAAAATCTTTATGAAATGAAACAGCCGATACTCGGAAGGATTTTAATGTTTGTTTTGGTTGCGATAGTTTTAGGTGGAGTTGGTTTCGGTGGTTGGTATGTTTATGATAAATTTATAAAAACACCGGTTAAAACTCTGGCTTTACCAATAGAAACTCCAAATACCGCAGCTGTGCAACCAATACCAGAAGTGAATACACCGGTCACAGAAGTGGCACCGGTGGTTACAGCTCCTGTCTCTACTACCGCCGAAGTTACCAATGGGATGAATAATGATAAAATTTTATTTGGTCAGACTGCTGATAGTGATAAAGATGGTCTAGATGATGTGCGTGAAAAAGAATTGGGAACTGATCCAAATAATCCCGACACCGATGGTGACGGCTTGTCTGACGGTGATGAAGTTTTGATTTGGAAAACAAACCCGCTTAATCCCGATACCGATGGTGATGGTTTTAAAGATGGCGATGAAGTAAAGCACGGCTACAATCCATTAGGTCCTGGAAAACTATTTAGTTCTCAAACTTCAACGTCAACCGCTTCTTCCACAACTACTAGTACAATAAAATAAATTATGTTTGGTAAAAAGGATGACAAAAAACAAACACTGCCTAATATTAAAATTGATAAAATTCCCGATGATTTTTATGCCGGGACAAACCCAGTTGTAAAGTTTAAGGCAGTAGAAAAACAGGTAGATTTAGCACCAAAATCTCCGGTTGTTTTGACATCTGTGGAAAAGAAAAACTTCGAAAAACAAACAGTTGTTGGTTCGGGTAATCGTCTCCATCCTATAAATTTATTGGCGAATTGGAAATTTTTAGTTTTAATTTCGGTATCATTTTTAATTTTGGGAGGCGTGTCTTTGGGAGGGTATTATTATTGGCAATATAAAAAAACGGTTAAAGTGGCAACAGTAATTCCACCACCAAAAATAAATATTCCTGTTAATAATCCCGTTAATCAAAATCCGCCTACACCGACTCCTACAGTCGAGGTAGTGGTACCACCGCCGGTGGTGGTTAATCCTGAATTAAGGATAGATTTTCCGTCTTCTCTGCTAGCCGAAAGTGTTGATACCGATAAAGATGGTATTAGCGATGTGGCTGAAGAAATATTTAAAACTGATCCGACCATTGCCGATACCGATAAAGATGGCTATACAGATGGACACGAAGTTTATTATTTGTATAATCCATCCGGTAAAGAGCCTCTAAAGCTGCTTGATTCTGGGCTGATCAAGATTTTTAAAAACCCTGTCTTTGCTTATCAGCTTTACTATCCGGTAAGTTGGGCGGTAGGCAATGTAGATAGTAGTTATAAAGATGTGTTATTTAGTACTTTGAGCGGAGAAAATGTTGAAGTTAGAATAATGGACAAAGATAAAAATCAAAATTTTAATGATTGGTTTGGCATAAACGCTCCAAACGAAAGATTGTCAGACTACAGTTCATTCTCGTCGGTTTTTAAAGAAGATGGTTGGGCACGAAATGACGGCTTGGTTTATTTCTTTCCAAAAGACGACAAAATGGTGGCTGTAATTTATCATACGACAGATTCCAGTATTGTAAATTATAAAATTGTAGCTGTGATGATGGCAAGAAGTTTTCAATTCGGTCAGGCTAGCGCTATCCCGGATCGGGTTGTAGAAAATAATATGAGCAATCCAACAGTATCATCATCATCGACGACGTCAACTATTTTGTCGGCTACATCAACTTTGGTTACTTCCACCGTGCAATAATATGATAAAAGTAGAATGCAATTTTACTATCAAAGTGCCGTACACGGTAAGTGAACTCCAAAAAATAGCTTCAACTATTGCCAAGAAAGAAAAAAAAATAAAAGGCACAGTGGAAATAAATTTTATTGGTGATAAAAAAATGACGGAAATGAATTATCAATATCGCGGTAAAAAATATCCGACCGATGTTTTATCTTTTGCCTGGGGAGAGGATGGTAAAATAAAATCGTCATTACTGGGACAAATTTATCTTTGTTACCCACAAATAAAACGTCAAGCAAAAGAATGGAAAACCACTGCGCAGGCAGAAATGACTCGGATGTTAATTCACGGCTTGTTGCATTTGACCGGACACGACCATATCAAACCAAATCAAGCTAAAAAAATGTCTGCTCTACAAGAAGGAGCGGTAAAAACTTTAGGTTATGCCACTGATAAATTTATTTAAAAGCTTGCAAGCCGCTTTGCGTGGTCTAAAATATACTTTCAAAAGTGAACAAAATTTTCGTTTGCAAATTTTAGCTTCGGTGGCCGTGTTATTTTTGACTTGGATTTTTCCGTTAAAAAGCTGGGAAGTGATTTTGGTAATTTTATTGGTGGTGGCGGTACTCACCATGGAATTACTTAATACCGCGTTGGAATATTTTGCCGATCTGTTAAAGCCGCGTCTTCATCATTATGTAGAGATAGTTAAAGATGTGATGGCCGCGGCGGTATTGGTTACTTCTTTAGGATCTTTGATTATTGGTTTGATTATTTTTTATCCCCACTTTATCGGATTGCTAAAATAGGGTATAATAAGATATCTTGATATGGCTAAAAGCAAAAACAATTTAATTGCCGGGTTGGATATCGGATCCAGTATGATCCGTATGGCTGTGGGTCAGGTGGCTCATAAAGATCAAAATGAATTTCAAACCGAGATTCAGATTTTGGGCGCCGTTGAAACTCCGGCTGAGGGTATGCATAAAGGCGCTATTAGTAGTATTGAGGACGTGGTTTCGTCTGTTTCTGCATGTCTCGAAAAGACAGAGCGTATGGTTGGTATGCCGATTGATACGGTTTGGGCCGGTGTTTCCGGTTTGCATATTATTTCTCAAAATAGTAAAGGGGTAGTGGCGGTTTCTAAAGCCGATAGCGAAATATCCGAATCCGATGTTGATCGGTCACTAGAGGCTGCTCGTGCTATCTCTACGCCATTAAATTATGAAGTACTGCACGTTTTACCTAAAAAATTTGGTGTTGATGGTCAAACCGGTATTAAAGATCCGGTCGGCATGACCGGTATTAGGTTGGAAGTGGACGCGCAAATTATTTTGGGCGCCTCCGCTCAAATTAAAAATTTGACCAAAGCGATCTATCGTTCCGGTTTAGAGATTGAAGATTTGGTTCTGTCAATTTTAGCAACTTCAGAAGCGGCTCTTACCAATCGTCAGAAAGATATTGGCGTGGCCGTGGTAGATTTTGGCGGTTCGACTATTAGCTTGGCAGTTTTTGAAGAAGGTGAAATTTTGCATTCGGCAATTTTGCCAATTGGTTCTGAACATATTACCAATGATATCGCGATTGGTTTGCGTACATCGATTGATGTTGCCGAGAGAGTAAAAATAGAATACGGTGATTGTTTTGCCAACACCATTTCCAAGAAAGATGAAATCGATTTGTATGAGCTTGGTTCTGGTGAACACGAAGCAATCAAAAGAAAATATTTAAGCGAAATTATCGAAGCGAGAGTCGAAGAAATAATGATGAAAATTGATGCTGAGCTTAGAAAGGTTGGCCGTAGTGGAATGTTGCCGGCCGGTGTGGTATTTACCGGTGGTGGCGCTAAACTTCCTGGTTTAGTAGAAGCCGCCAAAAAATATTTACGTTTGCCGGCAACTCTGGGATATCCGTTGCATTTTATGAGTGCTACGGACAAGATAAATGATCTGGGTTTTGTGAATGCTGTCGGTTTGGTAAAGTGGGGAAGTATGATGGGCACGGCTGGTCATAGTGGTAAAAATTCTGGCGTCGGCATGCTTAAAGGAATTAAAAATATGGGCGGTTCG